>JAHIOK010000432.1 GCA_018895315.1 Actinomycetota bacterium
CGCTCACGACGCGCGGCCCGGGAGGCCGCTGCGAGTGAACCGGCCTCCGCGGAACCCGTCGGGTCGACATCGGCACGGACCGTGCCCGAAGCTCCTCAGCCGGTCAGGCCTGCGCCGGCTGAGTCGGCGCCCCCTGAGCACGCGCGACGGCCGGCTCCCGCATCCACTCCGAACCCGACGGCGGCACCGGTCGGTGCCCCCGCTCTCCATGATCTGTTCACCGGTGGGGTGTCCACGGACGCCGTGGGCCACGTGCCCCCGCCCAAGAACAAGCGCCGCCGCCGGGCGGGCGGCTGGATCGCCCTCGGCCTCGTGCTCGTGCTGGTCGGCGGCGCCGTCGGCGGAGGTTACGCCGTCTGGACCACTTACGAGTCGAAGATCCGCTCCTTCATGGGGTGGGCGGCGCCCACCGACTACGCCGCCGGTGAGGCGACCGGTGAGACGACCGTCACGATCGCCGCGGGCGACACCGGCTCGACGATCTCGGCGTCGCTGTTTTCGGCGGGGGTCACGAAGACCAGCGGCGCGTTCTACACAATGCTCGTGAAGTCCGGGCTCAACCCGACGTTCTACCCGGGTGTGTACAAGCTGCAGAAGCAGATGTCGGCGTCGGCCGCTTTGACTGCGCTGCAAGACCCGGCGAGCAAGATGCAGAACACGACGCAGTTGCGCGAAGGGCTCACGGTCGACCAGTCGATCGCGATCATCAGCCAGACCATGAACATTCCGCTCGACCAGCTGCAAACGGCAGTGAAGACCCCGGCCGACTACGGTGTGACGGCGAGTTCGCTGGAGGGATGGCTCTTTCCCGCGACCTATACGTTCGACCCGGCAGCGACACCCGCGGCGATCATCAAGACGATGGTCGACCGCACGACGCAGGCGCTGGACAAGGCCCAGGTGCCCGCTGCGGATCGGCAGCGCACTCTCACGATCGCCTCGATCATCCAGCGTGAGGCCCGGTTCGAAGCCGACTTCTACAAAGTGTCGCGCGTCATCCAGAACCGACTGTCGCCTAGCAATCAAGAGACCTTCGGCAAGCTGCAGATGGACTCCACGGCCCAGTACGGATACAAGGAGATGCACGACGGCACGGTCAGTACCTCCGCCGAGGCTCTCGCCAACGACAATCCCTGGAACACCTACATCCACCCCGGCCTTCCGATCGGCCCGATTGCCAACCCGGGTGATGTCGCCATCGACGCCGCGATGCATCCCGCCGCCGGCGACTGGCTGTACTTCGTCACGGTGAATCTGAACACCGGCGAGACGGTATTCACGAACAACCTGGCCGATCACAACAAGGCCGTGGCGCAGTGGCAGTCGTGGTGCAAGGAGAACCCGGACTCGGGATGCTGAACCCCGCGCCTGGGGCGCGGTTCGAGGTGTGGGGTGATCCGATCGCTCACAGTCGGTCGCCCCTGCTGCACGCGGCCGCCTACCGGGTGCTCGGACTCGATTGGACCTATGGTCGGCGGCGCGTCGGCGAAGCCGGATTCTTCGGGGAACTCTCGTCGTTGGATGCCGGGTTCCGAGGACTCTCGCTGACGATGCCGCTGAAGACCGTCGCGTTCGAGGCCGCGGTGCGGCGCGATCGCGCCGCAGAACTCAGCGGCGCGGTCAACACGTTCGTGCTCACCGCAGAGGGCCCGCAGGGCTTCAACACCGATGTCGGTGGGCTCATCCGGGCGCTTCGCGAGCACGAGATCGATGACGTCGCGACCGCGCGGATCGTTGGAGCGGGCGCGACAGCGACATCCGCTCTGATCGCGCTCGGCGAGCTCGGCGCTCGGCGGGTCGAGGTCATCGCCCGCCGCCCCGACCGGGTGCAGCGGCTGGCGGAGATCGGCGAGGTGCTCGGCGTGACCGTCGTGGTGGACTCGTTCGACCGTGCGCCGTTCGCTCCGGTGCCGGTGACGGTGGCGACTCTCCCCGGTGACGCTCCGCTGGATGACGGCGCAGCCGACGCACTGGCTGCGAGTGGCGGACTGCTGCTCGACGCGGTCTACGGCCACTGGCCCACCGCGTTGGCCAGTGCGTGGCAGCGCGTCGACGCAACAGCAGTCTCGGGATTGTCGATGCTGCTGCACCAGGCGGTGCTCCAGGTGAGACTGTTCACCGGCGCAGATGCCGACCGGGCGCTGGAGAACGAGTCCGCGGTTGTCGACGCGATGCGGGCGACGTTGACCGATACTGCGAGCTGACACCTGGCTCAGCAGCGGCGGCCCGAACGCGACGAGCATCATGCCCTGCCCATGGGAGACTAGACGAATGCTCCGCGTGCTCACGGCCGGCGAATCGCACGGTCCAGAACTGGTCGCCATGATGGAGGGTTTGCCCGCCGGCGTTCCCGTCTCCTCGGCGGCGATCCAAGCCGACCTCGCCCGTCGCAAGCTCGGCTACGGCCGCGGCTCGCGGATGAAGTTCGAGCAGGACGAGCTCACGATCTCCTCCGGTGTGATCCACGGGTTCTCGATCGGTAGCCCGATCGCCCTGCGTATCGGCAACACCGAGTGGCCGAAGTGGGTCGAGGTGATGAGTCCCGAGTCCGTCGAACTGACCGAGAAGTCGCGCGGTCGCGGTGCCGCGCTCACCCGCCCGCGCCCCGGGCACGCCGATCTCGTCGGCATGCAGAAGTACGGCTTCGAGGAAGCGCGGCCGATCCTCGAGCGCGCGAGCGCCCGCGAGACGGCCGCACGTGTTGCCCTCGGTGCCGTCGCCCGCGCCTTCCTCGGCGAACTCGGAGTCCGTCTGGTCAGCCACACGCTCTCGATCGGCCCGGTGCGCGTGCCCGATGACGCTGCGCCGCCGACTCCGGACGATGTGGACGTACTCGACTCCGACCTGCTGCGGTGCTTCGACCCGGACACTTCTGCACGCATGGTCGACGAGGTCGACGCGGCCCGCAAGGATGGCGACACCCTGGGCGGCATCGTCGAGGTGCTCGCCTACGGTCTGCCGCCGGGGCTCGGTTCGCACGTGCAGTGGGACCGTCGCCTCGACAGCAAGCTCGCGCAGGCGATCATGAGCATTCAGGCGATCAAGGGTGTCGAGGTCGGCGACGGCTTCGAGACGACGCGTCGGCGTGGGTCGGCCGCGCACGACGAGCTCTTCGTCACCGACGGTGGCATCACACGCTCCACCGATCGCGCGGGCGGCACCGAGGGTGGCATGTCCACCGGCACCGTGCTGCGCGTGCGTGCGGGCATGAAGCCGATCGCCACTGTGCCGCACGCGCTGCGCACGGTGGACGTCGCGACCGGCGACACGGCCTCGGCCCACCACCAGCGTTCCGACGTCTGCGCCGTGCCCGCCGCCGGTGTCGTGGCGGAAGCCATGGTCGCGATCGTGCTCACCGAGGCGATGCTCGAAAAGTTCGGTGGCGACAACATCGCCGAAACGCGACGCAACCTCCTGTCCTACCTCGCATCCATCCCGGAGACCCTGCGTTCGACGGCTGAGAGCGACACCGCGCTCCTGGACGCATGACTCCCGGAGCGAATCGCGCGCTCGTCCTGATCGGCCCCATGGGAGCAGGTAAGACGAGCGTCGGGCGACGTGTCGCGCGCGCGCTGGATCTTCCGTTCGTCGACACGGACAAGCTCATCGTCCGCGATCACGGGCCGATCCCCGAGGTGTTCGCGGCTCACGGCGAGCCCCACTTCCGGGCTCTCGAGCGCGCGGCCGTGGCGGAGGCTCTCGCCGAGGGGGGAGTGGTGGCCCTCGGCGGGGGAGCGATTCTGGATGCCGACACCCGGGCGGATCTCGGCGCGCATCGTGTCGTGCTGTTGACCGTGGCGCCGCACATCGTCGCGGGCCGCATCCAGGCCGACTCCCGGCCGTTGGTCGCCGGTGACGACCCCGTCGGACGCTGGCAGCGCATCTTCCTCGAGCGCCGTGCGCTGTACGAGGATCTCGCCGACATCACCTTCGATACCTCGTCCGGACCACTCGCGACGATCGTCGCCGATGTGGTGGCCTGGGCGCAGAGCGAAAGTCCCACCGAGGAGAACGCATGACCGGAACAACCACCATCACCGTGACAGGTGACGTCGGCTACGACATCACGATTGGCCGCGGCATCCTGGATATGGTCGGCGCGGCCCTCGCCCCCTCCGTCCGCAAGGTGCTCGTCGTGCACCCGCCGACGCTGACCGCGGCGGCGGGCGAGCTGCGGGAACGACTGATGAACGACGGTGCTCGAGAGGTGCTGCTCGCCGAGATCCCGGATGCCGAACAGGGCAAGCGCATCGAGGTTGCGGCGTTCTGCTGGCAGGTCATGGGGAAGGCGGACTTCACCCGCACCGACGCCGTCGTGGGCTTCGGCGGAGGAGCGGTCACCGACCTCGCGGGCTTCGTCGCTGCGACGTGGCTGCGGGGTGTGCAGGTCGTGCAGGTGCCGACGACGGTCCTCGGGATGGTGGACGCCGCGGTCGGCGGCAAGACCGGCGTGAACACGGCAGAGGGCAAGAACCTCGTGGGCGCCTTCTGGGCGCCGCGTGCGGTCATCTGCGACCTCGACCTGCTCGCGACGCTCTCGCCGAACGAAGCCCTCGCCGGCTTCGCCGAGGTGGTCAAAGCCGGGTTCATCTGGTACCCCGAGATTCTGGATCTGATCGAGGCCGATCCCGTCGCCGTCGTCGACCCCACATCGGAGACATTCCGCCGGTGCATCGAGCTTGCGATCGAGATGAAAGCGAGAGTCGTCGGTGAAGACTTCCGCGAGGGTTCCCTCCGCGAGGTCTTGAATTATGGACACACGCTCGGGCATGCGATCGAGCACACCGAGCGCTACCGGTGGCGCCATGGCGCCGCGATCTCGGTGGGAATGATGTTCGCCGCCGAGCTCTCGCGCTTGGCGGGACGCCTGTCGGACGCGCAGGCGCAGCGCCACCGTGACATCCTCGAGATGCTCGGGCTGCCGACCTCATATCGCGGCGGAGCATGGCCCACGCTGCTCGCGTCGATGCAGCGTGACAAGAAATCCCGCGGCGGGATGCTGCGCTTCATCGTGCTGGACGACATCGCCCGACCCACCGTCCTGCAGGCACCGGATGAGTCGTTGCTGTTCGCCGCCTACCAGGAGATCGCGGGCTGACGCAGGCCGTCGCCGGCTGACGCAGGCCGTCGCCGGCATCCGTTCTTCGGAGAAATGCGCTGAATTCGGATGATTCGGGCCGGATTCTCCGAAGTCGGTCGGATCCTCCGAGTTTCGGCAGATCACGGGGCCCCGACGATGCCCCGCCGTGCGGGGAATGCGCCGGTGCGCCCCACTGCCCAGGGCACGGGACCGGCCGCTGCTAGGGTGCGGGAATGAGCACCCCCCGCCGCCTGCTGCTGGTCAACGGACCCAATCTGAATCTCCTCGGCACTCGTGAGCCGGGAATATACGGATCGCAGACGCTGCACGATGTCGAGGACCTGGTCGCACGCACCGCGGCCGCCCACGGCATCGACGTGCGGGCGGTGCAGAGCAATCACGAGGGCGTGCTGATCGACGCGATCCACGCGGCGCGCGAGGACTGCGCCGGCATCGTGATCAACCCCGGCGGGCTCACTCATACCTCCGTCGTCCTCCGCGATGCGCTGTCGGGGGTTGCGCTGCCGGTCGCGGAGGTGCACATCTCGGATGTGCGGGCTCGCGAATCGTTCCGACATTTCTCCTACGTGCAGGATGTCGCGGTCGTGCACGTCATCGGAGAGGGCGTGGCAGGCTATGCCACCGCCGTCGAGCGGCTCCTCGCGGTGATCGCCGGTCAGGCTGACGGCTGACCCGTCTCGAGAGCATGTCGAAAGCCCTGCAGCGGACCCACCCGCGCGCGGAACGAGGCATCCCGTAGAATCGACTGTTGGGCCGCGTTTCCACCGGCCGATTCCCCGACATGCAGCGCGTTCGGGGCCCTCATCTCTCCAGACGAACGGACTATCCCCGCCCATGGCATCTACGGCAGACATCAGGAACGGCGTCGTCCTCAACATCGACGGACAGCTCTGGAATGTGGTTGAG
>JAHIOK010000433.1 GCA_018895315.1 Actinomycetota bacterium
CGGTCGTCGGGTTCTACCCGATCGCCTTCCTGGTCAACGGCCTCATGCAGGTCCTCAGCAACGCGGTGAACTTCCTCGTTGCGGCGAACCTGCTGCCCCTCACGAGCATCGTCATCGAGCCCGCCAAGGTGCTGTTCCTCAACAACGCGATCAACCACGGCGTCCTGACACCACTGGGCATCCAGGAGTCCGCCGACAAGGGCTCCTCGATCCTGTTCCTCCTCGAGGCGAACCCCGGCCCGGGCCTCGGCCTGCTGCTGGCGTTCACCTTCTTCGGCATCGGCGCCGCGCGCGCCTCCGCCCCCGGAGCCGCGCTCATCCAGTTCGTCGGCGGCATCCACGAGGTGTACTTCCCGTACGCCCTGATGAAGCCCATCACGATCCTCGCTCTGATCGCGGGTGGCATGACGGGCGTCACGACGAACATGCTCCTCGGCGGCGCACTGCGTGCTCCGGCCGCCCCCGGCAGCATCATCGCCGTGTTGGCACAAACGGCAAACGGCTCGTACTTCGCGGTGATCCTGTCGGTGGTGCTCTCCGCCACTGTCACGTTCCTCATCGCCGGTGTCATCCTGCGGGCATCCCGCAAGCGCGATCTCGCGGCGATGGCCGCGAGCGACGACGCCTTCGGCGCGGCGATCACCCAGACCGAAGCGGCGAAGGGCAAGTCCTCGGATGCGCTCAGCGGGCTTCGTGGCGGGGCTGCGACTGCGGCGGGCGGCGGCATCGAGCCGGCCGTCATGACCGAGCGTGAGATCAACCACATCGTGTTCGCGTGCGACGCCGGCATGGGCTCGTCCGCCATGGGTGCGAGCGTGCTGCGCAACAAGATCAAGAAGGCCGGCGTCGAAGGGGTCACCGTCGTCAACCAGGCGATCGCGGCCCTCGACGGCACGGCCGACCTGGTCATCACGCAGAACCAGCTCACCGACCGCGCCCGCGCGAAGTCGCCGAACTCGGTGCACGTCTCGGTCGACAACTTCATGAACTCGCCGAAGTACGAGGAAGTCGTCGAGCTGGTGCGCGAGCAGCACAAAGATGGTGCGTAGGATCTGACGACCGCTGCGGGGTCGGGCGGCGCGACGCCCCCGACCCCGCAGCCCTCACTCCCCCGCGGGGTCCGCATTCCGGAATCCCGCAACATCCGAAGCAGGGAAAGGCAACACCATGTCACGCGACGTTCTGAGCATCGGGCAGGTCCGCATCCACTCGGGTCGGGTCACCCGGGAAGAGGCGATGAAAGAGGCCGCCGACATCCTGGAGTCCGTCGGTTCCGTCACCGGCGCCTACTTCGACGCGATGCAGCAGCGCGAGCAGACGGTGTCCACCTACATGGGCAACGAACTCGCGATTCCGCACGGAACGAACGAGACGAAGGACGAGATCCTCGCCTCAGCGCTCTCCCTGACCCGGTACGACGGCGGCGTGGACTGGGGCGGGGAGCCCGTGACCTTCGTCGTCGGCATCGCCGGCAAGGGTGACGAGCACCTCGAGATCCTGTCGCAGATCGCCCTCATCTTCTCCGACGAAGACGAGGTCGAGCGTCTCAAGAACGCTCAGACGCCCGAGGAGCTCTTCGCTCTCCTGTCGTCCGTCAACGAGTCATGAAGGCCGTCCACTTCGGCGCCGGCAACATCGGCCGCGGCTTCGTCGGCCTGCTGCTGCATCAGGGCGGCTACGAGTTGGTGTTCTCCGATGTCGCAGCACCCCTCGTCGACGCGATCAACGCGGTCGACTCCTACACGGTGCACGCCGTGGGTGAAGGCGGTGGCGACACCGTGGTCACGGGATTCCGCGCGATCAACAGCGCAACGCACGCCGACCAGGTGATCGAAGAGATCGCCGGAGCCAACGTCGTCACCACGGCGGTAGGCCCGACGATCCTGAAGTTCGTCGCACCGCACATTCTGGCCGCTCTCGCCTTGCGCGACCCGTCCTCTCCCCCGCTGCAGATCATGGCGTGCGAGAACGCGATCAATGCCACCGACGTGCTTCGCGACGAGATCATGGCGCAGGCGGGACCTGCGTGGGATGCCCTGGCCGGACGCGCGGTGTTCGCCAACACCGCCGTCGATCGCATCGTGCCCGGCCAGCCCGAGGGGGGCGGTGTCGATGTCACCGTGGAGCCGTTCTTCGAGTGGGCGATCGAGCGCCCGCCGTTCGGCGCCGCGCCGCCCACAATCCCGGGCGCGCACTTCGTCGACGATCTCGCGCCGTACATCGAGCGCAAGCTGTTCACCGTGAACACCGGACATGCCACCACCGCCTATTTCGGCGCCGAGGCAGGCGTCGAGCGCATCTCCGATGCCCTCGCCGACCCCGCGATCGCCGCCAAGGTCGAAGCTGCTCTCGAGGAGACCTCGGCCCTGCTCGTGGCCAAGCACGACCTCGACCCCGTGGCCCAGGCCGCGTATCGCGCCACGATCCTGCAGCGTTTCCGCAACCCCGCGCTGCCCGACACCGTCTGGCGCGTCGGTCGTCAGCCACTGCGTAAACTCTCGCGTCACGAGCGATTCGTCGGCCCGGCTGCCGAGGCAGCAGAAAGGGGTCTTGCCACCTCGGCGCTCGTCGCCGCGATGGCTGCGGCCCTGCGATTCGACGACACCGAAGACGCGCAGTCCGTGGATCTGCAACGGATGCTGCGCGAGCAGGATGCCGGGGATTTCACGGCCTCGGTGACAGGCCTGGAGCCGGGGCATCCGCTGTTCGGACAGGTGCGCGACATCGTCGAGGACCGTCAGCGAGACCTACACTCGACGGTGTGACAGGCGACCCGGAC
>JAHIOK010000434.1 GCA_018895315.1 Actinomycetota bacterium
CCCTGTTCGAGAGCATCGAGCCGGGCTCGGGACAGAAGCTCGATGCCTACCTGGATTCCGCCGGTAATGCCTACGAGCTCGCCGTCACGCGGTTCCTGTACGACTCGTACGAAAGCCTCGGCGGCCTGGTTGACCCCGAACTCCTGAAGCGGCTGCCACAGCTCGCTCCGCTGCTCACCGGAACCCTCTCGACGTTCATCGAGCGCCGGTTCGAGAATCCCCGTCTGCGACAGGTGCTGGGCTATCCCGCGGTCTTCCTCGGCGGTTCTCCATTCGGAGTGCCCAGCCTCTACCACCTGATGAGTCACCTCGACCTCGACGAGGGCGTGTTGTACCCGATGGGCGGGTTCACCTCCGTCATCCGCGCGATCGAGCGCCTGGCCCGGGCTCAGGGAGTCACGATCGTCACCGAGGCGGAGGTCACCCGCATCCGCACTCGTGACGGTCGCGCCATCGGAGTCACTCTGGCAGGAGGGCGCACGATCGACGCCGATCTCGTCGTCTCCACCGCCGATCTGCACCACACCGAGACCGCGCTGCTGGAGATTCCGGAGCAGACGTATCCCGAATCGTGGTGGACCAAGCGAACGCCGAGCCCGGGCGCGCTCCTGATCATGCTCGGCGTGCGAGGCGAACTGCCGGAGCTGGCACACCACACGCTGTTGTTCGCGGAGGACTGGCGCCCGAACTTCGACGACATCTTCGGAAAGCACCCTCGGGTGCCCGACCCGGCGTCGGTCTACGTCTGCCGCCCGAGTGCGACCGACCCCGACGTGGCTCCCACCGGCCACGAGAACCTCTTCGTCCTCGTCCCCGTTCCCGCGGAGTTCTCGCTCGGCCGCGGCGGCATCGACGGTGACGGAGATCCCGCGATCGAAACAGCCGCGGACCGCGTCATCGCTCAGCTCAGTGAGTGGTGTGGCATCCCGGATCTCGCCGACCGCATCATCGTGCGCCGCACCGTAGGACCCGCCGACTTCGCCGCCGACCTCAACGCCTGGCGGGGCAACTCGCTCGGACTCGCGCACACGCTGCGGCAGAGCGCCCTGTTCCGGCCGAAGAACGCGTCTCGCAAGGTGAGAGACCTGTACTACGCCGGGTCTTCCGTGCTGCCGGGCATCGGACTGCCGATGTGCCTCATCTCTGCCGAACTCGTCGTCAAGCGCCTGCGCGGAGACCGGTCCCCTGGCCGGATCGCCGAGCCGATCGACGCGGTGGTCTGAGGTGCCGGGGCTGTACCTGTTCGCGATCCTCGTCTCGCTCGCCGGCATCGCGCTGCTCGACCTGCGGTTCGGCCTCGCTCTGCGCCCCGCGCCCGGCCGGACGGCCGCGGTCGTGGCCATCGGCACGGCGTTCCTGCTCGCCTGGGACGCCGTCGGCATCGCCACCGGGGTCTTCGTCAAAGGCGGCAGCCCGCTCTACGTGGGCATCGACATCGCCCCCCAGCTTCCGATCGAGGAGCCGGTGTTCCTGATGTTCCTGAGCTATCTCGCCCTCGTGGTGTGGGCAGCGGCCCTGCGGCTGCTCACCGCACCTCGCGGTCGGGTGCGGCCCGAATCCCGCGAGCTCCCGTGACCTACGCCCTCATCCTCATCCCGTTCGTTCTCCTGACGGTCATCGTCACGGCGGTGAGCGGCGTCCGTCCGTCTTTCGGCAAGCGCCTCACTGCGTCCGGCGTAGCGGCAGTGGTGCTGGTGGCGCTGACCGCCGTCTTCGACAACGTGATGATCGCCGCGGGTCTGTTCACATATCCCGAGGAGCACCTCAGCGGATTGCGGATCGGACTTGCTCCCCTCGAGGACTTCTCCTACCCGGTGTGCATCGCGTTCCTCGTGCCGTCGCTGTTCGTTCTCCTCAGACGGAGACCCACCCCATGACCACCGCACCCCTCACACCCATCCGCGTGCTGCGCGAGCTGTTCGTCTCTTCGCGACCGGTCAGTTGGATCAATACCGCATACCCCTTCGCCGCGGCGTACGTGCTCACGACGCGAGAGGTCGATCTCACTCTCGTCATCGGCACGCTGTTCTTCCTCGTGCCCTACAACCTGGCGATGTACGGCATCAACGATGTCTTCGACTACGAATCCGACCTGCGCAACCCGCGCAAGGGCGGCGCGCACGGCGCAGTGCTCGACCGACGGATGCACCCGATCACGCTGTGGGCGGCGGGGCTGTCCTGTCTGCCGTTCGTCGCGTTCCTCGTGGTCGTCGGATCACCGTGGTCGTGGGCGATACTCGCCGCGAGCCTGTTCTTCGTCGTCTTCTACAGCGCCCCACCGCTGCGGCTGAAAGAACGGCCATTCGCAGACTCGGTGACCTCCAGCATCCATTTCTTCTCCCCCGCGGTGTACGGGTTGGTGCTTGCAGGCGCCGTCTGGACCTGGCAGCTCGGCGCCATCATCGTCGCCTTCGCGCTCTGGGGCGTTGCTTCGCACGCCTTCGGTGCCGTGCAGGATGTCGCAGCCGACCGCGAGGCCGGGATCGCATCGATCGCCACCGCGCGCGGAGCTCGCTGGACAGTGTGGTTCGCTCTGGCCTGCTACGCCGCCGCCGGCATCGTGATGTTGGCGTCCGCATGGCCGGGTCCGCTGGCCGCGATCCTCGTGCTGCCCTATCTCGCCGCCGTCTGGCCGTTCCGGTCCGTCACCGACGAGACGGCCGAAACCGCGACCCGCGGATGGCGCCGGTTCCTCTGGATCAACCAGGTGGCCGGCTTCGGTGTGACCCTGCTGCTGATCTGGTGGTGGTTGCTCACGACGTGAGCAACCACCACCAGATCGCTGCCGCTGTAGGTCAGCCGCCGAGGGCGATCAGCTGATTCACTGCGTCGGTGAGGCGCTTGTCGGCCTCTCCGTATGCCGTCCAGTTGCCCGCGGTGAGGGCACTCTGCCGGTCGAGCATCGCCTGCTGGGCGGTTTTCAGCATCGCCTGGTAGGCCGTGCTTGTCCCCGTGCCCGTTCCGCCGCCCGTGCCCGGCGTGCTCGAGGCGGAAGGCGACGGCGACCCGGACGGCGACGTGGTCGGTGAGGTCGTCGGATTGATGCTGCCATCACCCGCGGTCGCTCCGGAGTTGCCGCCGAACAATGAATCGAGCGCTTTGTTCAGAGTGTCTTCGAACGCGACCGAATTACCGAAGGCGACGAGCACCTTCTGCAGCACCGGAACCTGAGTTCCGCCGGAGGACTGCACGAACACCGGCTGGACATAGAGCAGACCGCCCCCGACCGGGAGGGTGAGCAGGTTGCCGTTGAGTACTTCCGACTGGCCCTGCTTCAGGATGTTGATGAAAACGTCCAGGAACTCTTTGCGGATGTCGAGGTCTCGAACGTATCCCATGGGAAGCATGTGGTGCA
>JAHIOK010000435.1 GCA_018895315.1 Actinomycetota bacterium
AACTCCGCGATCTCGGTGGCTGACACCCCGGGGCGCACCGCGAGCGTGGAGATCACTCGCCAGTCGTTCGTGCCGAGCCCGTACCGACGGCGAAGCTCGTGCGACTCGCGCCACACGAGGGCGTTCGACAGCAGCGCCAGCAGGCGCGGTGTGAAGTGATCGGTGTCGATGGCGTTCGGCAGCGGATCTGTCACGAGATCGGAGCGCTCCCGGTCGTCACCCGCGTGCGGGGCATTCGTCATCGCTGTCCTTCCGTCTCGTTCGCCGTCGATGGACGGCGAACGTGTGACAAGAGTGTGCCAGACGCCGCGGCAACCAGTCGCGCCGCGGCGGAGTGCCGCGTCATCAGTGCGCCATCGCCGCCAGCGCCTCCGGGTCGATGACGGCGATCGAACGGGTGTCTTGGAACGCGCGGATGCCTTCGATCCCCTGTTCGCGCCCGATGCCCGACTGCTTCATGCCGCCGAACGGTGCACGCAGGTCGCACCGGTTCGCGCCGTGATCGTTGATCCAGACGTAGCCGCAGACGAGCTGTGACCCGACACGCTGCGCCGTCTCGGGATCGGCCGTCCACACCGATCCACCCAGTCCCGCCCAGGTGTCGTTGGCGAGACGGACGGCTTCGTCCTCGGTGTCGAACGGCAGGATCGGGATGACCGGGCCGAACTGCTCTTCTGTGACCACCCGCAGTGCGGGATCGGGGTTGATGACGATGGCGGGGCGCACGAAGTTTCCGTCGGCCAGTTCGCCTCCGGGAAGCTCGCCGAATTCGCGCACGTCCGCGCCCGACTGCTTCGCTTCCCCGATGAGCGCGTCCACGAACGCCTTCTGCGCCGGCGAATGCAGCGGGCCCATGGTCGTGCCGGCATCCAGTCCGTAGCCCAGCTGCACCTTCTCGAGCCGCGCAGCCAACGCCTCGACGAGCTCGTCGACCCGCGATCGGTGCACGTACAGGCGCTTGGCATTCATGCAGATCTGTCCCGTGGTGTCGTACACCGCAGCGAACAGCCGATCGACGTGAGTGTCGTCGATGATCGCATCCTCGAGGAAGATCGCCGCGTCATTGCCGCCGAGTTCGAGGGTCACCCGGGTGAGCGAGCGCGCCGCCATCCCCATGATCCGCTTGCCGCCGCCGACAGATCCGGTGAAGCAGACCTTGGCGACATCGGTGCTCTCGATCAGCGCCGCCATGTCTTCGTCGCGTCCGCTGACCACGTTCAGCACTCCGGGCGGGAGCTTCTCAGCGACCCGCTGGGTGATCCGGGCCGTCGCGAGCGGTGTGGTGGGGGGCACCTTCACGATGACCGTGTTGCCTGCGATCAGGGCGTGGGGGAGGGCGGCCGCGAGGATGGCGATCGGCCAGTTGAACGGCACGATGATCGTGACCACACCGAGCGGCTGATAGGCGACCCGGGTGTCGACGGGGATGGCCCCCGGGATCGCCGCGAGCAGCGTGGTCTGCTCGACCTCGTCGGCGTGCATGAGCGCCAGATTCCAGCGCAGTTCGAACACGAGGGCGTCCACCCAGGCCTCGCCGACGATCTTTCCGTTCTCCTGCGACAAGATGGCGGCATCCGCGTTGCGATCGTCGCCGATGCCCGCGATCGCATCGGCCATGGCCTTGGCGCGCGCCGGTGCGGTCAGCGCCGCCCAGGCCGGCGCCGCAGCCTTCGCCGCAGCGATGGCACGATCGACGTCGCGCGGCGATGCCGCTGCCGCCTCGCCCACGATGGTGCCCCTCTTGCCGGGGTCGGCCACGACGAGCACGTCTTCGGTGAACTGCTCCTCGCCTCCGATGTAGAGCCCGGTGCGCACCGTTGCCGTCGTGTCGTGCGCGGTTGTCGTCGTATCGATCATTCGCCTGTCACCTCTCTGTGTCCTGCGAGCGGCATCCATCGTTGTGATGCTCGTAAACAAGTTTATGCATCTTCTTGTTTACTTGTAAATGACATCGTGATAGTTTCACTTTCACGTCGCAGGCCAGTGGATGCGACCCCTTTCAGAGAGTCGACGACGACCTCGTGCAGGCATCCTCGTCGACCTCTCCCTACTCGATGAGGAGACAGGCGATGGGCATGACCCTTGCTGCGACCGGCGAGCGCCCGAGCGTCGAAGAGCTGGAAGACCTGGCTTTCGAGCTGCGTTCCAAACTGCTGCACCTGTGTGGCACGTACGAGGGCGCCGTGCACATCGGCGGTGACCTGTCGTCGGCCGACATCTTCACCGCGCTGTTCGAGTACGGCCTGACCGTCGACCCGAGCGACCTCGCCAACCCCGCGCGCGACCGCTTCGTGCTGAGCAAAGGTCACGCCGCCGTCGCGATGTACATCGCCATGGCCATCCGCGGATTCTTTTCCTACGACGGAATCGTCGACACCTACGGTCAGCTCGACAGCGCGTACGGCATGCACCCCTGCAAGGTGCAGCTTCCCGGTGTCGAAGCGTCCACGGGTTCGCTCGGCCACGGGCTGCCGCTCGCGGTCGGGATGGCTTTGAGCGCCCGCGGCCGTGGCGAGACCCACCGCGTCGTCACCCTGATGGGCGACGGTGAGACCGGTGAGGGCTCCGTCTGGGAGGCTGCGCTCGTGGCCAGCTCGAACAAGCTCGGCAACCTGGTCGCCTTCATCGACCGCAACCACCAGCTCATGACGAGCTTCGACGAAGAGCGCGTCGTCCTCGAGCCCTACCCCGACAAGTGGGCGGCCTTCGGATGGAACGTCATCCACGTCGACGGTCACGACATGAGCGCGCTCGTGGGCGCAATCGATCAGCTGCCCGCTACCGACAGCAACAAGCCGACCGTCGTGATCTGCGAGACGGTCAAGGGCAAGGGTGTCGACTTCATGGAGCGCAACCTCGCCTGGCACGCCGGATCCCTCGGCGCCGCCGACCTCGAACGCGCCATGGCCGCGCTTTCCGCCACCCGTGTCAAGGAGTCCGTCTGATGCCCGTCACCTTCACCTTCGGAGAATTCCTCGGCGCTCGTTCCGTCATCGGCACGACGCTCGCCGAGCTCGGCGACGAGTACCCGAACCTCTGGGTCCTGACCCCCGACATCGGGGCGACGCTCGTGGAGTTCCGCGACAAGTTCCCCGCGCGCTTCCTCGACGTCGGGCTCTCGGAACAGGCCTGTGTCGGCATCTCGGCGGGGCTCGCCTACGACGGCAACATCCCCGTGGTGTCGGGCATGCTCCCGTTCCTCTCGATGCGCGCGCTCGAGCAGATCCGCACGGATGTCTGCTACCCGAACCTGCCCGTCAAGATCATCGGCACCCACGGAGGGCTCGTCGGCAACGGCGGCTCCACCCACTACGCGGTCGAAGACCTCACCCTGATGGGTGCGCTCACGAACATGACCGTGACCTCGATCGGTGACCCGCTGATGGTCGGCGAGGTCCTGCGTCAGTCCATGTCGATGACGGGCCCGATCTACATCCGCCTGGCGGTGGGCAAGAAGGACAAGGTTCTCTACGAACCCGGCACCCACGACATCCGCATCGGCAAGGGGATCATCGCCCGCGAGGGCACCGACGCGACGATCTTCACCCACGGCACGACCGTCGCCCAGGCGCTCGACGCGGCCGACGAACTCGCCAAGGACGGTCGTTCGATCCGCGTCGTCGACATGTGGACGCTGAAGCCGATCGATCAGGAGCTCGTCATCCGCTCCGCTGCCGAGACCGATGGCCGGTTCGTCGTCCTCGAGGACCACCTCGCCTACGGTGGGCTGGCCACCCGGATCTCGGACGTCATCACCGACAACGGTGTGCACCTGAAGGCATTCGAGCGCCTCGGGATCCCCCAGGTCTATGCCGGCTTCGGCGAGGACGAGCAGTTGCGCGACAAGCATGGCTACGGGCTCGAAGCCACGATCGCCGCCACCCGCCGCGTCATCGCCGCCCGCGACTGACCCCCACCCCCGCTCGCGCTCACCGGAGAGACGAACATGAGAACTGTCGCCGTCACCAAGATCGGCAGCCTGCGCGACCCCGACGGGGCCACCCGCGGTCGCATCGGCGTCGTCGACTTCCCCGATCAGCCGCTCGGGGCCGAAGACGTGCGCATCCGCGTGGCGTTCTCGGCCATCTGCGGATCCGACCCGCACCTCGCCGAGGGCTTCTTCGGCACGGATGTGCCCATCGGTCTCGGTCACGAGCTGTCGGGTGTCGTCGAGGCGCTGGGCGAACGCGCACATCGCAATGGGCTGCGGATCGGTGACCGTGTCGCCGGCAACTTCCTGCGCTTCTGCGGAACGTGCCGACCCTGTCAGCGTGGTCAGCAGCAGTTCTGCGAGAACATCCAGGAGTACAACCGACCGGGCATGGCGGAGACCGTGACATGGCACGAGTCCCAGGTCTACCGGCTGCCCGACAACGTCACGCTCCTGCAGGGATGCCTTCTCGAACCCACCTCGGTGGCCGTGCGCATCGCCGACAAGACGCACATCAAAGTCGGTGACCGGGTCGCGATCTGCGGGGGCGGTCCGATCGGGCAGCTCGCTCTGCAAGTGCTCAAGATGAGCGGTGCGACCTCCCTGACACTGATCGAGCCGATTGCCGAGCGTCGGGAGATGGCGCTGCGGCACGGGGCACAGTTCGTCATCGACCCGGTCGAGGAAGATCAGTTCGCCCGCGCCGACGCGATCACCGACGGTTATGGGTACGACGTCGTCATCGATGCATCCGGATCGCCCCGCGCCGTGCGCGGCCTGCTCGATATCGCAGCCAAGGGCGGCACGGTCATCTACGGGGCGATGTACCCGCACGACTTCGAGATGCCGCTGGGGCTGTCCGACTACCTCTATCTCAAAGAACTCACGCTCACCGGCGTGTTCGTCTCGCCGTACGCCTTCCCCCGGGCGTTGCAGATCCTGCCTCACCTCGCACTCGACGAGCTCACCCAGGCGGTGTTCGACCTCGAGGACGCCCCCGAGGCGTTCGCCGTGCACGTCAGCGGAAAGTATCCGAAAGTCGTCCTCCGCTGCGGCGATGTCGAAGATTCGATGGGTGCATCATGAGCGCCTCCGCAGTTGCCGGCATGAGCGTCGGTGTCGCCCCCGCGCTGGAGGCGATCGACATCGTCAAGAGCTTCGACGGTGTGCACGCGCTGAAGGGAGTGACCCTTTCGGTCCAACCCGGCGAGATCCACGCGCTCCTCGGTGAGAACGGCGCGGGCAAGTCCACCCTCATCAAGGTGGTCACCGGCCTGTATGCCCCCGACGCCGGGCAGATCCGTCGCAACGGCGAGGGCGTCGAGTTCGCCAACGTGCGCGCCGCGCACAAGGCCGGCATCGTGGCGCTGTACCAGGAGCTCTCGATCGTGCCGACGACATCGGTGGCCGAGAACGTGCTGCTCGGCGAGCAGCTGCCCAGCCGCGCGGGGATCGTGGACGGCCGTGCACTGCGCCGGCGAGCCCGGGAGCAGCTTCTGCGCCTGAACCAGAACTTCTCGACGCGCAAGCTCGCCGGAGATCTCTCACCGGTGCAGCAGACGATGGTCGCGGTGGCCCGTGCGCTCGCGACGGATGCGCGCGTCCTCATCCTCGATGAGCCCACCGCGTCGCTGACCGACACCGAAATACGCGAGGTGTTCACGGTGCTTCGCTCGCTCCGAGAGGAAGGTGTGGCGATCGTCTACGTCTCGCACCGCCTCGAGGAGGTCTTCGAGCTCTGCGATCGCCTGACGATCATGCGCAATGGTGAGACGATCACGACGAGCAACGTCGCCGACACCACCATCGACGAGGTCATCTCCACGATGGTCGGCCGAAGCGCCGGCTCGCTCTACCCCGAGCGTCACGAGACATCGACCGAGGTCTCGCTCGTCGTGGACGGCCTGAATGGACGGCGTGTGAAGAACGTCTCGTTCACCGCGCACGTGGGCGAAGTCCTCGGGATCGGTGGTCTCGCTGGGTCAGGGCGCAGCGAGCTGCTGCGCATCCTCGCCGGGGCGCAAGGCTCCAAGGGCGGCACGATCACCGTGGACGGTCAGGTCATCCCTCACCGATCCGGGGTCGCCCGCGCGCTCGCCGCCGGTGTCGCACTCGTGCCCGAGGAACGCCGGAGTCAAGGCGTTCTCCTCGGTTCGTCGATCCAGGACAATATCGCCCTCGCCAACATCTCGGCGGTCAGCCGTCTGGGATGGATGTCGGGCGGGCGCATCGCCGATCTCGCGAAGCGCGGCATGACGGACCTGCAGATCAAGGCCCGCAGCCCTCGCCAGCCCGTGGGGGAGCTGTCCGGCGGCAACCAGCAGAAGGTCGTGCTGGCGAAGATGCTGGCGCGCCAGCCCAAAGTGCTGCTCATGGATGAACCCACCCGCGGCATCGACGTCGGAACCAAAGCCGAGATCTACCGCCTCATCCGTGAGCTCGCCGCTACCGGCACCACCGTGATCGCCGTCAGCTCCGAGCTGCCCGAGCTCATCGGGATGTGCGACCGGATCCTCATCATGCACGAAGGCTCGATCGCCGGAGATGTGCCTGCGGAAGGCGCCGACGACGAACTCCTCCTCTCCTATGCCTACGGAAGGTCCACATCATGACAATTCAGAAGGAGCCGACGCGCACCGGCGCGATCGTCGCCCAGCAGTCCCGCACAGCCGGACGCGTCCTCGTGCAGAGCGGCACCGTGGTCGCGCTGATCCTGCTGATCTTCTTCTTCTTCGCGATGCGACCCGACACGTTCCTCTCGTTCGTGAACGTCCGCAACATCTTCTACCAGATCTCGATCCTGGCCATCATCGCCGGGGCTCAGACGATCGTCATGGTCGTCGGCGACTTCGACCTCTCGGTGGGTGCGACCTCGAGCCTCGCCGGCTCGGTCACGGCGGCGATGCTCCTCGGCGACAACCCGATGATCGTGTCGATCGGGGCGGGGCTCGCGGTCGGTCTGCTGGTCGGGCTCGTGAACGGCGTGCTCATCGCCTACCTCCATCTCTCGGCGTTCATCGCGACGCTCGCGACGATGACCTCGGTCATCGGCCTGGCCTATCTGGTGACGGGCGGTACGACGGTGTTCGGACTGCCCGCCGAGTTCAACGCTCTGGGTCAGGGCCGCTTCCTCAACGTGCCGATGCCGGTGTACTTCGCGATCCTCATCTCGGTCGTCATCTGGGCGCTGCTGCGGTTCACGACACTCGGGCGTCGGCTGTACGCGATCGGCGGCAACGAGGAGGTCGCTCGTCTCTCGGGGGTGAACGTGCGCTGGTCGCGCATGCTCATCCATGAGCGGCTTGGCGGTGAACCCGCCTAGCGGACGACAGTTCCGGGCGTTC
>JAHIOK010000436.1 GCA_018895315.1 Actinomycetota bacterium
CGCACCGACACGTCCCGCGACGTCGGGGTCTGCTTCGAGGACACCGGCATCGACTACGTGATCGTCGACGAGATGCACATGTACAAGAACCTGGCGACGGAGTCCAACATCCGCGACGCGTCGATCGAGGGCTCGGACAGGGCGACCGACCTGCACATGAAGCTCGAGTACCTGCGCTCCCAGGGCCGCGAAAGGGTCGTCACCGGGGCGACCGCGACCCCGATCTCAAACTCGGTCACCGAGGCATACGTGATGCAGCGATACCTGCGTCCCGACCTGCTCGACGCGGCCGGGATCGGGGCGTTCGACGCCTGGGCGGCGACGTTCGGGCAGACCGTCACGCAGATGGAGATGGCCCCGACCGGGAACAACACGTTCCGCATGAAGACCCGCTTCGCGAAGTTCTCCAACGTGCCGGAGATGCTAAAGATGTGGTCGATCTTCGCCGACGTGAAGACCGCCGAAGACCTGCAACTGCCCACCCCCGACCTCGTTGCCCGCGACGACGGGCAGCGGGTGCCGGCCACGGTGCCGGTGCAGCCGACCGTGGAGCTCGAACGGTTCATCGAGCACCTGGGCGCGCGGGCGGAGAAGATCGCCGCGAAGGCGGTCCCGCCCAACGAGGACAACATGCTCAACGTGTCCACCGACGGCCGCAAGGCCGCGCTGGACATTCGCATGATCGTCCCCAACCGGCCCTCCGGCCCGACGAAGATCGACGCCGCCGCCGACGCGATCCACCGGGTCTGGGAGCGCACGCGCGACAACGAGTACCTCGACGTCATCACCGGGCAGCCCTCGCCGGTGCGCGGCGCGTTGCAGCTGGTGTTCTCCGATATCGGCACGCCGAACCCCGACCGCTGGAACGCCTACGACGAGCTGCACGCCCAGCTCGTCCTGCGCGGGATGCCGGGCGAGGCGATCCGATTCATGCACGAGGCCAAGACCGACACCGACAAGGCCCGCCTGTTCGCCGCCGCCCGCGCCGGGCACATCGCCGTGCTGCTCGGCTCGACCGAGAAGATGGGCGTGGGCACCAACGTCCAGGCGAGGGCGGTCGCGCTCTACCATCTGGACTGCCCGTGGCGTCCCTCCGACATCGCCCAGCGCGAGGGCCGCATCATGCGGCAGGGCAATCAGAACGCCGAGGTCGCGATCGTCCGGTTCGTGACCGAGCGATCCTTCGACTCCTACATGTGGCAGGGCGTCGAGCGGAAGGCGACGTTCATCGCCCAGCTCATGCGGGGCCGGCTCGACACCCGGGAGATCGAGGAGATCGACTCCTCGGCCCTGTCCGCCGCGGAAGCCAAGGCGATCAGCTCCGGCAACCCGCTGCTACTGGAGCACTCCATGATCCAGAACGAGGTCACCAGGCTGCGACGGCTGGAACGCGCCTACCACCGCAACGAGTCGATGCTGATCCACACCCGCGACCGTGCCCGCGGCGACGCGCGCCGCGCCGGGAATGACATCGAGCACCTGGAGGCGGCGGTGCCGCGCATCCGCGACACGTCCGGCGACAGCTTCCGCATCGAGCTGTGCGGCACGCACTACGACTCGCGGGTCGACGCCGCGCACGCGCTCGCCCGGTGGGCGCACGACTCCGACCTGAAGTGGGCGCCCAAGTACGCCACCCGCGACTACGGCGTCATCGGACGCATCAGCGGATTCGACGTCCACCTGGGCACCCGGCCGATGCTCGGCGACCTGCTCATGGAGGTCACGCTCGCCGACGTGCCCCGCAGCGGCTTCACCCTCTCCCGCGAGCTGTTCCTCGAGGGAGGCGTCGGCGTGATCCAGCGCATCGAGAACCGCGTCTCGGGCATCCCCACCCTGCTCGGGCACGCGCGCGACGATCTCGCCGCTGCCGAGCAGACCATCGCGGAGACCGAGGAACGCATCGGCCAGCCGTTCCGTTATGCGGCTGCCCTCGCCGATGCCGAGACGGACCTGACCCGTGTCGAGGCGCAGCTGGCCGCAATACAGGACGGCGGCGAACCACCGCCCGCCGTCGAGGAGGCCCGGATCACCGTGGAGACTGTTCGCGCCCACCGGCCCGCGCTCGGGGTGCGAGCCGACCCCGACCGTGCGGTGGTCGATCTCGCCGTGGTCGAACGTTCGCCCTCCCCGCAGCGCGAAGGACCGCAGTTCGGCCTCTGAAGCCCTGCCTCAGAACAAGGTCGGGGCGTCCGGGCGTGCCGCGGTCGGCTGCGCCCCGAACGATGAGGCCGGCGCCAGCCGGCGCGGGGAGCGCAGCGGCTCCTGCTCCTGCATGAGGCGGCTCGCCAGCACCGCCTTGACGTCGCTCCACAGGTCCGGGCGGTCCAGGTGCGCGTCCTTCTGGCAGTCGCGGGCCAGATCGCTCAGGAATCGCTCACGCCTCGCCGGCGTCGACAGCTGCTCGTCGTAGAACCCGTGAATGTCGTAGTGCGCGATGAACCCGAAGAAGCCGTGCGTCGAGAGCCCCAGATACAGCGGGCGCGTGAACCGATCACGAGGGAAGTCGTCGGCGATGAACCGCAGCAGCGAGTTCACGAACCGCGCCTTGCGCTCCGGGGTGCCCGACTCCCAGCCCGAGTCGACGAACTGCTCCGGCCGGTATCGAGGGGTCGCCATGAAGATGCTCCGCTTCTTCGCCGCGGGCAGGCGCCCGCACCATGAAGGTGCGCGCCGTCGGGGGGCCGGGGCGATGCGCGCACCTGTAAGTCATGGGCGAGACAACAACCCAGCATGCCGTTCCCGGTGGGCTCGCGAACGATCCGCTCCCGCCGACCTTCGATGTCGTGGCCTGGACGCGACAGGCATGTGAGGCCTCGGGGGTGCCGTTCGCCGTCGAAGATCCGGTGGTGCTGGGCCGGCTCTGTGTGCTCATGGAGCATCCGGCCTGACCCAGCACCGTGCAGTCATGCCTTGAAGATGAGCTGGACACGCTCGGGCCGGAAGCGGGAACCACCGTTCGCGTAGGGCTGCACGACGAGGCTGTCGATCAGCGCGGTCAGGATCGCCCGCGTCTGGGGAACCGTCCACTCGTGGTCCCAGGCGTGCCGCAGAGCCGTTTCATCGCCGATAGGGAGCCCTTTGAGGGCCGACCCCCGGTTCACCCTTCCCAGAGCTAGTTCCGCGTCGTGTACGGCGCTC
>JAHIOK010000437.1 GCA_018895315.1 Actinomycetota bacterium
GACTCCGCAACGTTCACGACGAAGCGGCTCATCGTCCGCGATGCTCAGGGAATCACCGGTAAGAAGGTCGAAATCTATTCGCTTCCCTACGGCACGATTAACATGTGGTCGTCGGAGAACGCCGGCACCCTCGACTGGAACTCCGAGATCGAGTTGTGGACCCGCGCGGGCCATATCAAGGTAAAGCTGGCGAAGGGCGCAGATGTGCGGCGCATCGACAGCCTCATCGCCTGGGCTGTCTTGAGCCACTGACGTCGACCCGGGATGCAGAGCGACCTTGCAGGCGCCCCCCATCCCACGTGCACAACTCCTCCCATCCGGCGGTTTCCGTCGCCGAACCCGTCGGAGTTCGCGTCCGCTGCGCGGCGATGGAGGAGTTGTGCACGCACCGGCACCGGTCGCGTCGACACCGCAACCCGGCACCGGCACCGCGATAATGGGCGAGTGGATTCACCCCTGACTCTCCCCGGCTGGCGGCACGCGTATTCCGGCAAGGTGCGCGACCTCTACGTTCCCGTCGACACCTCCCATGGGGTGCGCGCCGACCGCATGCTCGTCGTCGCGAGCGATCGTGTGAGCGCGTTCGACTTCGTGCTCGAACCCGGTATCCCCGACAAGGGCGTGCTGCTGACCACCCTCAGTCTCTGGTGGTTCGACCAGCTCGCCGGAGCCGACGGCGGCCGCGGCATCCCGAACCACCTCGCCGCCGACCACGCTCTCGGCGCCGATGGCGAAGCGCACGCGCTCATTCCGGATGCTGTCGCCGGGCGCGCCATGCTGGTGCGAAGTCTCGACATGCAGCCCATCGAGTGCGTGGTACGTGGGTACCTCACCGGCTCCGGGTGGGCGGAGTATCGCGAGAACGGCACGGTCTGCGGCATCCGTCTGGAATCCGGTCTCGGCAACGGCGACCGGCTGCCCTCTCCGATCTTCACTCCGGCATATAAGGCGCCGATGGGTGAGCACGACGAGAACATCACCTTCGACCAGACGGTCGATCTGGTCGGTGGCGCACGCGCCGAAGAACTGCGCGACATCTCACTCGAGATCTACGAGCGCGCCGCGTCGACTGCCGAGAAGCGCGGGCTGATTCTCGCCGACACCAAGTTCGAGTTCGGCGTCGACGCCGTCGGAGTGATGACCCTCGCCGACGAGGTGCTCACGAGCGACTCATCGCGATACTGGGATGCCTCGGCCTGGGCCACGGGCACGACCCCGGCCGAACGCATGGCCAGCTTCGACAAGCAGATCGTGCGGGATTGGCTCGCAGCGCACTGGGACAAGCAGGGCACCCCACCCGAGCTTCCCGCCGACATCGTCGCGCAGACCGCCGCGCGCTACCGCGAGCTGCTCGAACTCCTCACCGCCTGACCCCTGCGCCTGGACCTGCTGCAGGTCGGGAGGAGATCACAGCTCGGGAGGATGAATCCCGTCCACCCATCCTCCGGATCCGCAATCTCCTCCGCACACCCGGGCCCCGGGAAACGGGCCGGGCGAGCCACCCGAGGCCGACCGTCCCGCCCCGATATCGTGAAGACATCGTCCGACCCCGAGGAGCCCCATGCCCATCTGGTCCCTGCACGGCAACGGCCGCACCGTCGCCCCCGGTGCCGTCGTCAACCCCGATGAGCGGCTGAACTGGCCCGCGACGATCGCGATCGGCGTGCAGCACGTGATCGCGATGTTCGGCGCGACGTTCCTCGTGCCGGCACTCACCGGATTCCCCGTGTCGACGACGCTGCTGTTCTCCGGTATCGGCACGCTGCTGTTCCTCCTGATCACGAAGAACAAGCTGCCGAGCTACCTCGGCTCCTCCTTCGCGTTCATCGCCCCGGTCACCGCCGCGACGGCCTCTGCGGGCATGGGCTCAGCGCTGGCGGGGATCGTTGCGGTCGGCATCCTGCTCGTCATCGTCGGCGTGATCGTGCAGTTCGCGGGTCTCGGCTGGATCGACCGACTGATGCCCCCGGTCGTGGCTGGCGCGATCGTCGCGCTGATCGGATTCAACCTCGCACCGGTCGCCTGGGCGAGCTTTCAGAAAGCCCCGATCACGGGGTCCATCACGCTGGTCGCCGTGATCCTCGGCAGCGTGCTGTTCCGCGGATTCCTCGGCCGCATCTCGATCTTCGTCGGTGTGCTGGTCGGCTATGTCGTCGCGCTGCTGCGCGGCGAGGTCGACTTCTCGAAGGTCGACCAGGCCGCGTGGATCGGGCTTCCCACGTTTCATGTCGCCGACTTCGCGTCGCCGGGCACCTGGAGCGCGATCGCCATGTTCCTGCCGGTGGTGCTCGTGCTGATCGCCGAGAATGTCGGACACGTGCGCGGCGTTGCGACGATGACGGATGCCTCGGTCAACAAGTACACCGGACGTGCCCTGATCGCCGATGGCGTGTCGACGACGCTCGCCGGAGCGTTCGGCGGGTCGGGCACGACGACGTACGGAGAGAACATCGGCGTGATGGCCGCGACTCGTGTGTACTCGACGGCGGCGTACTGGGTCGCGGGCCTGACCGCGATCCTGCTGAGCCTCTCACCCAAGGTCGGTGAGGTCTTCAACTCGATCCCCGCCGGAGTACTCGGCGGGGTGACCACCGCCCTGTACGGCCTGATCGGCATCATCGGCATCAAGATCTGGGTCGACAACCGCGTCGACTTCTCGCGCCCCGTCAATCAATACACCGCGGCCGTGGCCCTCGTGATCGCGATCGC
>JAHIOK010000438.1 GCA_018895315.1 Actinomycetota bacterium
CGCAAGGGCTGGGACTACGGAGTCATCTCACTGACCGCCGCGGCGCCTCCCCTCGAGCAACTCGCGTCCTGACGTCCGCATCGAACGGGCATGTCCGAAAGGGCATGCCCGTTCGGCGTTTCTGCGAAGTGCGGGGCCTCAGCCGAAGATGTCGCCGAGGACGCTGCCGCACCCACCCATCCGGGCCGATGACGCTGTCGTGCACGGGGTCGCGGGCACTCGGCGTTCCGAACTCCTCAGAATTTCGCGTCCGGGGCCGCTCAGTCCCGGTATTCAGGGTGTTCGGTGCCGAGATTGAGGAGTTCGGCACGCTGCGGCCCGCGCCCGGGGCACGCGTCGTTGGCCCAGACCGGACGCCTGTCGCGGACGCTCGGCGTTCCGAACTCCTCAGAATCCCGCGTCCGGACTCATGCTGCCCCGAATTTTCGGGCTTCGGTGCCGAATCTGAGGAGTTCGGCACGGCACCGCCTCAGTCGAAGATGTCGCCGAGCAGGCCGCCGATGACGAGGCCGCCCAGTATTCCGCCCATGGCATCGCCCATACCGCCGCCGCGGCGTCCACCGCCCCAACTATCGCCACCCTGCTGCGGGCGGGACGAATCGATGTCGCGCTGCGCGAGCTGCAGTGCCTCGCTCGCGAGGTACGCCACCCGGCGTGCGAGCGCGACGGCCTGGTCGCGGTCGTCTTCGGGCACGGGGGCTGCGCCGATGGACGCGGCACCACCCAAGAACTGTTCGAGGTCGGCACGGATGCGCTCGGCCTCAGCCAGGCGCGTGCGGGCGTCGGCGCCGATCCATCCGCGGTGGCCGGCGATGACGTTGCGTGCGACCGACAGCTGTCGGTCGGCGTCATCGATTGCGTTGCGGACCTGCTCCGGCGAAGGAATGGGGCGTGCGGCACGCTCGCGTGCGGCTTCGACCGCGACGTCGAGGTTCGTGTTGGCCTCGCGCAGCCGCGTCAGCTCGGCGAACGGGTCGGCCTTCTCCTCGGCGGGGGCAAGCGAGGCGAGCGCCTGCTCGAGCGCGGCCATCGCCGTCGTCACCGCGGCGACCTGTGGCGCGGTGCGGGCGGTGACCAGATCTCCGCGGGAATCCTCGATGACAGCGGCCAGGGTGGACTCGGCGCGCAGCGCCTCGATCTCGTACGTCTCCACTGCGTCGAGGAGCGTTTCGGCGCGGCGCACGGCTTCGGTGGCCGTCTCGAGCGCGAGGTTTGCCTGTTCGCGCTGATCGGCGTCACGCCGTCGCTGCGAGATGTCCGCGCTGTGCTCGGCGAAGGTCAGCAGCTGCGCGGCTTCGCGGGGGTTCTGCGCGATCTGGCGCAGGGCATCGGCGGAGTAGCGCTCGGCGAGTCGGGCGACGCTCTCGGATGCCGAGGGCACGCGTTCGCGCAGTCGCACGGCGTCGGCACGCACCTGCTCCAGAATCTGCGGTGCGCGGCGTGCTTTCGCGACCTGGTCGGCGAGCGCGGAGGTGCGCGCGTCGAGCAGTTCGCCGGCCCAGTCGCACAGCTGCACGATCCGAGCGTTGCGGGTGCGCAGCTCTTCGGCGGTATCGGGGATCTCGTCGTGGTTCAGCTGGTGCAGTTGGAACGCCTCACCGAGGTGATTCCGCACCGCCGCGATCGCTTCCTGGAGGTCATGAGTGGGACCGGCGCCGAGCTCTGCTTCAGCGAACGCCAATTCGTCGGTCGTGGACCGCAACCGCTCGTCGGTGGCGACGAGTTCGATCTCTGCCCGCCGAGCGAGATCGGCGTCCTGCGCACCCAGCGCCGCTTGTTCTTCGCGCTTGCGCTTACCCCAGAATCCGGCCATATCTCGATCCTAGGTTCGCATCCTTGAGCGTGCGCTGGGGATTCGCGCACGGCGGAGTCCGGCCGGCCATCCCGGGCCGACCGGACACGCCGGTCACTCGCCGGATGACGCGGAGTGACGCGGCTTGCGCGCGGGCCTGTCGTCGCCGCGGCGACCGGGGGCACCGGTGTCGGGGCGGATCTCGATGAGCTTGCCCGAGATGCGCGTCTCGGCGAGCCGGTCGAGCGTGTCGCGGGGCATGTCGGTCGGCAGCTCGACGAGCGAGAAATCCGGGCGGATCTGGATCGCTCCGAAATCACCGCGGCTGAGGCCGCCCTCGTTCGCCAGCGCACCGACGATCTGGCGCGGCTCGACGCGATGCCGCTTGCCGACCGCGATGCGGTAGGTGGTCATCCGGCCGTTGCTGGGCCGCTGGCGGCGCTCGGGGCGTTCACCGCGATCGTCGCGGTCGAATCGGCCGGGGCGGTCGCCTCGTTCGCCACGGTCATCGCGATCGCGCGCGTCGCGCTTGGTGCGCTCGAGGTCGGGCTCGAGGAGCAGCGGGGACTCTCCCTGTGCGACGACGGCGAGCGCTGCGGCGACATCGACCTCGGGCACGTCGTGGTTGCGGACGTAGTGGGCGATGACGTCGCGGAATCCGTCGATGCGCTCGGTCTGACCCAATGCTGCCGTGATGCGGTCATCGAACCGAGCGAGACGCGTGATGTTGACGTCATCTGCGGTCGGCAGCTGCATCTGGGTGAGGGGCTGGCGGGTGGCGCGCTCGATCGCTGAGACGAGGCCGCGCTCGCGGGGGGTCACGAAGCTGATCGCATCGCCCGAGCGTCCGGCACGGCCGGTGCGGCCGATGCGGTGCACGTACGACTCGGTATCGGTCGGGATGTCGAAGTTCACCACGTGCGAGATGCGCTCGACGTCGAGGCCACGGGCCGCGACATCCGTCGCCACCAGAATGTCGAGCTTGCCCGACTTCAACTGGTTGACGGTGCGCTCGCGCTGCACCTGCGCGATGTCGCCGTTGATCGCCGCCGCGGAGTAGCCGCGGGCCCTGAGCTTCTCGGCGACCTCCTCCGTCGCGCTCTTCGTGCGGGCGAAAACGATCATGCCCTCGAAGTTCTCGACCTCGAGGATTCGGGTGAGGGCGTCGATCTTCTGCTGGTACGACACGATCAGATAGCGCTGGGCGATCGTCGCCGAGGTCGTGGTTACGGCGGTGTTCGTCACCGTCATCCTCGGGGTGACCGACCGTCGTGCCGCGAGTGGCTTCGCGCCGCTGGCGATCGGGTTGACCCTCACCCTGGCGCAC
>JAHIOK010000439.1 GCA_018895315.1 Actinomycetota bacterium
CGCACGGCGGTGGGAGCGCCTGCGCGACCGGGTGCGCGACGAGATCGATGCGCAGGGCGTCGACCCCGACGGTGGGCACTTCGTGCAGCACTATGGCACCAGCGCGGTGGATGCCTCGCTCTTACTGCTGCCGCAGGTCGGGTTCTGCGCGGCGGATGACCCCCGGATGCTACGGACAGTCGCCGAAATCGAACGCCAATTGATCAGCGGTGGTCTGGTGCGCCGCTACCTCACCGACTCGGGGGTGGACGGGCTTGCCGGCGAGGAGAACGCGTTCCTCGCGTGCTCGCTCTGGCTCGTCGAGCAGTACGCCGCGACCGGACGCGTCGACGAAGCATCCGCTCTGATGGATCGCATCTGCGGCCTCGCCAACGACCTCGGGCTCTTGTCGGAGGAATACGACGTCAGCGCCGCGCGTCAGGCCGGCAATTTCCCGCAGGCCTTCTCCCACCTTGCACTGGTGCGGGCCGCCGACGCGCTCGCCGGGGTGACCGGCCGGGGCGCCACCCGGGGCCCGGCGAGCTGACGCCCGCACGGCTCGCGCCTCGTCCCTGCACGTGAACTTCGGAGAATCGCGCGAAAGTCGGAGCCCTTGCCCGGGATCCACCGAAAAGCGGAGGATTCTCCGAATTCGGTGGAGGCGGAACGCCGGATGCCCCGGGCCCGCGTCGAGCGCAGGGTCGGGGCATCCGGGTGTCGGCGTCAGCGGGCGAGCGCCTCGGCGAGTTTCACGCGGCTGCCCATCCGCAGGATCGCGTTCTCATAGATGCGGGCGGCGATGCTGATCGCGGCGACGCAGGTGAGCAGGAGCAGTACGAGGGAGAGCACGGGCTCCCACCACTGCGCATCGCCGAGATAGAGCCGAAGGGGCATGCCCACCGGGGCGGAGAACGGCACGTAGGACATCACGGTCAGCACGACGGGGTTGTCGTTGAAGAAGATCACCAGGAAGTACGGCGCCATCACCAGCATCATCAGCGGGGTCGTGGTGGACCCGATGTCTTCTTGCCGCGAGACCATCGCGCCGGCTGCCGCGTAGAGCGAGGCGAGCAGGATGAAGCCGAAGAGGAAGAACACGGCGAACCACACCAGCGGCCCGCCGAGACCGGTCAGCACGGCACTCTGGCCGGTCACGCTCAACCCCACCACGGCGATCGCCACGAATCCGATGATCTGGGCCATCGCGAGGATCGTGTTGCCGATCACCTTGCCGGCCAGAAGTGCGCGCACCGGGATCGCCGAGATGAGGATCTCGACCACGCGGGTCTGCTTCTCCTCGACCACGCTCTGCGCGATCGTACCGCCGAAGATGCTCGCAGCCATCAGGAACACCACCCCGAAGCCCAGGGCCACGAAGTATCGCAGCAGGCCGTTGGTGCTCGACGCGTTCAGCAGCTCGACGGTCGGCGACTTGCTGAGCAGATCGATGAGACCCTGCGGTGCCGCGTCCTTCGCGACGATCTTGTAGTCGAAAGAACCTGACGCGTCGGGGTCGGGTACGAGCGCGGCCGTGGCCGTGCCGTCGGCGACGAGCGCCGTCGCGGCCTCGGGGGTGTCTGCGGTGACGGCGGTGATGCCCGGAGTGCCTTCGATGATGCTCCCGGTCGCCGGAGTGACCGCGACCGACAGCGTCGAGGTGTTGTTCGCGCTGAACCCTCCCCAGACGATCGCGCCGAGAGCGATGACGAACAGGATCGCTGTGGAGATGACGAACGCTTTGCTGCGCAGCTTCGATCCGATCTCGCGCTCGGCGACGAGCCAGACGCTCTGCGCGGCGCTCGGGGCGAGGCGGGGTGCGTTGTTCATTTGATGACCTCCCGGAAGATCTGGGCGAGCGATGGATGCTGGGGTGCGAAGCTCGCGACATCCCCCTGTGCGACGGCTCGCTGCAGCACGCGCTGTGCCGCTTCGTCGGAGTCGGCGTCGAACAGGGCGTAGCCTCCGGCGAGGTCGATGACCGTGACCCCCGGTTCCCCCCGTACCCAGCCGGCATCCCCCGCCGAGACGAGCTCGAACCGTCGGGCAGAGTGCTCGGAGCGCAGCTGGTCGCGTCCACCGGAGGCGCGGATCGTGCCGCCGGCGATGATCACGAGGTCATCGCAGAGCCGCTCGACGACATCGAGCTGGTGCGAGGAGAACAGCACGGCGGCACCGGCCGCCGCGCGCTCCTGCAGGACCGCCGCCACGACATCGACGGCGAGCGGATCGAGCCACGAGAACGGCTCATCGAGGATCAGGATCTCGGGGTCGTGCACGAGGGCCGCGGCGATCTGGGCGCGCTGCTGGTTGCCGAGGGAGAGAGTCTCGACGTTGTCGCCGAGGCGCTCGCCGAGTCCGAGGCGTTCGAGCAGGCCGTTGGCAGCGGTCGCGGCATCCGCTTTCGCATAGCCGTGCAGCCGTGCGAGGTAGGCGATGTGCTCGCCGACCTTCATCTTGGGATACAGACCGCGCTCCTCCGGCATGTAGCCGAAGCGACGCCGCTGTTCTGCCGTGAGGGGCGCACCGTCCAGGCGCACCTCGCCTCCGTCGGCGGCGAGCACGCCCAGCGCGATCCGCATCGTGGTGGTCTTGCCGGCGCCGTTGCCTCCGACGAAGCCGGTGAGTCGCCCGGGAGCAACGTCGAAGCTCACATCGTCGAGCACCCGGCGTCCGCCGTAGCTCTTGGTGATTCCGCTCAAGGTCAGCATGCGCTCCTCCTCGTGTTGATATCCCCACGCTAGGGATGCGCCGGCCCCGCGGCATCCCCCCGTGGGCGGGTCTTGGGCTCTCCCCCGTGCGGGGGAGACGGCGCGCCGGGAGGGCTGGGTGCGGCCCGGGCGCGCCGGGAGGGCTGGGTGCGGCCCGGGCGCTCTGCAGCACCGGAGGACATTGCACGACGGGAGGCCGCATGCGGGTAGTTGCGCCTCCGCAGCGGCAATCTCCTCCGCTGTGGCGTCGCACCGGGCGTCTTCAGTCCAGGCCGTGCCGGTGGGCGAAGACGATGGCCTGCACGCGGTCGCGGGCGCCGAGCTTTGCCAGCACGTTCGACACGTGGGTCTTCACGGTCGACTCGCCGATGAACAGCCGCACCGCGATCTCGGAGTTGCTGAGCGCATCCGCCATGAGCGCCAGCACCTCGGCCTCGCGGTCGGTGAGGGGCGCGGCCAGCCGAGGGGGTGCGGGAGTCTCGACGGGCGCGGGGCTTCCTCCCGCGAAACGCTCGATTACGCGGCGGGTCACTTCGGGGGCGAGCAGCGCATCACCCGAGGCGATGACTCGCACGGCGTCGACCAGCGCCTCGGGCCCCGCGTTCTTCAGCAGGAAACCGCTGGCCCCGGCGCTCAGCGCGCTGAAGAGGTAGTCGTCGCGGTCGAAGGTCGTCACGATCAGCACGGCTGCGTCGATGTCGGGGTCGGCGACGATGCGCCGGGTCGCCTCGACGCCGTCCATGTCGGGCATCTGCAC
>JAHIOK010000440.1 GCA_018895315.1 Actinomycetota bacterium
GAGCCCGCCCCGAACCCGAGCCCGAGCCCCGCCCGAACCCGAGCCCGAGTAGGGGTGATCAGAGGCGAGCGATCAGCTCTCGCGAGCTGTCGGTGAGGGCATGGATGCGGGCACGCGCGTCCTCGGCCGAGCCGCCGCGCACGTCGAGGTAGACCTTGAGCTTCGGCTCGGTGCCCGAGGGGCGCACGATCACGCGCGATCCGTCGGCGAGCCACAGGCGTAGCACGTCACCCGGAGGGAACCCGTCGACGCCCTCGAGGAGATCGTCCACGGTCTCGACCGCGACGCCGGCGAGTTCGGATGGATGCTGCGCCCGAAGCGCCGCCATGATCCGGGCGATGATCGACACGTCCTCGACGCGCATCGAGATCTGATCGCTCTCGAAGAAGCCGAAGGTGTCGCCGAATTCTCGCAGGAGGTGGTCGAGGGTGCGCCCCTCCGCGCGAGCGGCCGTGGCCATCTCGAGGAGGGCGATCGCTGCCGAGATGCCGTCCTTGTCGCGCACGGTCTCGGGGTTGACCAGGTATCCCAGAGCTTCTTCGAAGCCGTAGATCACCCCCGGGGCACGCGAGATCCACTTGAATCCGGTGAGCGTCGAGTGGAAGCCGAGTCCGTAGTGGTCGGCGATCGCCTCCAGCGCGGGGGAGGACACCAGTGAGCACGCGAGGGATGCCGCGGGCGCACCATCCCCCTGCACGCCTTCCGGGCTTTCACGCTCCCCGGCTCGCTCGGCCCACGCGCGGGCTGCGCGCCAGCCGAGGAGTAGACCGACCTGATTGCCGCTCAGACGTCGCCAGCCGCTCTCTTCCGAGGCGTCGGGGACGGCCACCGCGAGACGATCGGCGTCGGGGTCGTTCGCGATGATGAGTTCGGCGCCGGCGCCGGACCCTTCGCCGAGCCCGCGGGCCGTGGCGTAGGCGAGGTCCATCGCTCCGGGCTCTTCGGGGTTCGGGAACGAGACCGTCGGAAAAGCTCCGTCTGGCTCGATCTGCGCGAGCACGGGCGTGGGGGCGGGGTAGCCCGCGGTTTCCAGTATCCGCGCCAGTGTTTCCCATCCGACGCCGTGCATGGCCGTGTAGACCCAGGTGAGGTCGGAGGCTCCGGCCGGTGCGGGTGCGACCGTGGCGGTCGCGGCGACGTAGGCATCGACCACTCGTTCCGGGGCGATCTCGTAGCCGACCGAGCGGGGCAGTGCTGTCGCGGGAACCGAGTCGGCGACCTGCTGGATGTGTGCGGCGATCGCCGCATCCACCGGCGGCACGATCTGCGCGCCGTCATCGGCGCCGCCCAGGTAGACCTTGTAGCCGTTGTCTCTCGGCGGGTTGTGGCTCGCCGTCACCATGACTCCCGCGGACGCACCGAGGTGTCGCACCGCGAACGCGAGGACCGGCGTCGGCAGCATCCGGGGGAGAAGGATCGCGCGCAGACCGGCGCCGGCGAAGATCTCGGCCGAGTCGGTGGCGAAGACCGCGGAATTGCGCCGTCCGTCATATCCGATGACGACCGCCGGCGCGTCGTCACCCGCGTGCTCCAGGAGGAACGCCGCGAGGCCCGCGGCGGCTTGCGTGACCAGTACACGGTTCATCCGGTTGCTGCCCGCTCCCAGCTCACCGCGCAGTCCTGCGGTGCCGAACGCGAGACGCTGTGAGAAGCGATCGCTCAGGTCGTCGGACGCCGCGGAGTCACCGGCATCCGCGCGCTCCAGGAGTTCTTCGAGCTCGGTGCGGGTCTCGGGGTCGGGATCCTGCGCGAGCCAGGCGCGTGCTCGATCGCGCACCTCGGTCTCGGTCACAGGACGGCCAGCACCTGAGCGAGCAGCGCCGAAATGCGGGGCTCCGCCTCGCGACCCGCCTCGAGCACTTCCTGGTGGCTCAGCGGCGTGGTCTGGATGCCGGCGGCCAGGTTCGTGATGAGCGAGAAGCCCAGCACCTCCATGCCCGCCTGACGCGCGGCGATGGCTTCGAGTGCCGTGGACATGCCGACGATATGCCCACCGATGGCCTTGGCCATCTGCACTTCTGCCGGGGTCTCGTACTGTGGCCCGCGGAACTGGCAGTAGACGCCCTCCTCGAGGCTCGGATCGATGCGGCGCGCGGCATCGCGCAGCCGCATCGAGTAGAGGTCGGTGAGGTCGATGAAGGTCGCGCCTTCCAGCGGGGAGGCCCCGGTGAGGTTGATGTGGTCGCTGATCAGCACGGGCTGTCCGGGTGTCCAGGTGTGGCGGATCCCGCCGGCGCCGTTGGTGAGCACCATCGTGCGTGCGCCCGTGGCAGCGGCGGTGCGCACGCTGTGCACCACGCGGCGGGGACCGTGGCCTTCGTAGAAGTGCGTGCGTGCGCCGATCACGAGCACGCGCTTCCCTCCTGGGGTGAGCACGCTGCGGAGCGTGCCGACGTGACCCTCGAGTGCGGGCTTGCTGAAGCCGGCGACCTCGGTGGCGGGGATCGTGGCGGTCGTCTCGCCGATGAGGTCGGCCGCCTTGCCCCAGCCGCTGCCGAGGGTCAGCGCGATGTCGTGAGCCTCCACGCCGGTGAGGCGTGCGATGTCATCAGCGGCGGCGGCGGCGATCTCGAACGGATCGGCGGTGGGGTCGTCGAGCGGGTTGTCCCTGGTGTCTGACATGCCTCCACTCTAGGAAGCGCGGTGCTGCGGTGCCAGCGGCACTCCGTCGTGGTCTCGGACTCGGGCGCCGGCAGGGAAGAATGGATGCCATGTCCTTGAGCTTCGAGAGCACCCAGAGCGTCGCGATCATCGGCGGCGGACCCGGCGGCTATGAGGCAGCCCTCGCGGCTGCTCAGCTCGGGGCGGAGGTCACCCTGGTCGAGCGCGCCGGCGTCGGCGGTTCCGCGGTGATCACGGATGTCGTGCCGTCGAAGACCCTCATCGCCACCGCCGACGCGGCCGTCGCGATCATGGGCGCGAGTGAACTGGGCGTGCAGCTGTTCGCGACGGGGGCAGATGGCAAGCCGCTCAAGCCTCAGGTCGCGATCAACTTGTCCGCGGTGAACAAACGACTGCTCTCGCTCGCCCGGCAGCAGTCGGATGACATGCGCGCGTCACTGGTGGAAGCAGGCGTGCGCATCATCAACGGGCACGGCCGCCTCGAAGGCGATAACTCGGTCATCGTCTCGACCGAGGCCGGGGGCACCGATTTCGACCGCATCGAAGCAGACACCCTGCTCGTCTCGGTGGGCGCGTCGCCGCGGCAGCTGGCCAGCGCGATGCCCGACGGCGAACGCATCCTGACGTGGACCCAGCTGTACGACATGAAAGCGCTGCCCGAGCACCTCATCGTGGTCGGCTCCGGCGTCACCGGGGCCGAGTTCGCCTCGGCCTACATGAATCTGGGAGCCAAGGTCACCCTGATCTCGAGCCGTGATCAGGTGCTGCCCGGCGAGGATGCCGATGCCGCCGCCGTGCTCGAGAAGGTGTTCCGCCGGGGTGGCATGACGGTGCTCTCCAAGGCCCGTGCCGACACCGTCGAGCGGCACGGTGACACCGTGCTGGTGACCCTCGCTGACGGGCGCACGGTCGAAGGCAGTCATTGCCTGATGGCGGTCGGGTCGATCCCGAACACCCAGGGCATCGGACTCGAAGAAGCCGGCGTGCAGATGACGGACTCCGGACACATCCGCGTCAACCGCGTCGCGCGCACCTCGGTGCCGAACATCTACGCGGCCGGGGACTGCACGACGTTCGTGCCGCTCGCCTCCGTGGCCTCGATGCAGGGGCGCACGGCGATCTTCCATGCACTGGGAGACATCGTGATCCCCCTCGAGCGTCGCCGCATCACGGCCAACATCTTCACCGCACCCGAGATCGCGACGGTGGGGTGGCAGGAGCAGGACATCACCGCCGGCCTCATCAACGGCGTCATCCACACGCTTCCGCTGGCGTCGAACCCCCGCGCGAAGATGATGGGCATCAAAGAAGGCTTCGTCAAGGTCATCGCGCGCCAGGGCAGCGGCACCGTGATCGGCGCGGTCATCGTCGGGCCCCGGGCATCCGAGCTGATCTATCCCTTGGCGATCGCGGTCGAGCGTCGCCTGACCGTCGACCAGGTCTCGCGCGTCTTCGCGGTCTACCCCTCGTTGTCGGGCAGCATCACCGACGCCATGCGCGCGATGCACACGGTCGATCGCACGGCCGCCAGCGACGCCTGAGGCACCGGTCGGGCTCTGCCTTCCCGGCGTGCGGCGTCCCTCCCGGGATGGTTTCGTCACCGTGGGGCGGGATTTTCACGTCCCGGCGGGATGAGTGTGTCCCGGGAGTGATTGTTCCCGGCGGGATGAATGTGTCCCGGGAGTGATTGTTCCCGGCGGGATGAGTGTGTCCGGGGAGCGATTGTTCCCGAGTGTGATCCCTCCCGGGTGAAGGGATGCGGGGAACACCGGGTCTCGTCGCAACGAAGTCCCGGCGTGCGGCACCCATCCCGGGACGGTTTTCTCCCCGTGGGGCGGGATTTTCACGTCCCAGCGGGATGAATGTGTCCCGGGAGCGATCCCGGCCCGGCTGAGACCAGCGGGATGAATGTGTCCCGGGAGCGATCCCGGCCCGGCTGAGACCCGCGGGATGAATGTGTCCCGGGATCGTTTGGGCCCCGGCCGGGGCACCCAGGAGCGGGCGCTCAGCCGTGCAGGACGGCTGCCCACGCACCGGCGCCGTCGACCGACGAGACGCTGGCCGTGAATTGCGTGAGCCCGGTCAATCCGGAGGGCATGGCGATCGGGGTGCGCGGTGCGCCGTCCGCGCACACGAGATCTTGCGTGCGAGAGACGGTGTCGGTGCCGTCCGAGAAGGTCAGCACGAACGACATCGTGTCGCTGCCGGTGCAGCTCAGCGATATCGAGGTCACGGGTTGCGGGGCCGGTAGGTCGAGGGCGGCTGTCCCCGGTTGCCCGGCGAAACCTGCCAGCCCTGAGATCGCACCATCCTGGGCGCCCTTGACTGCCGTGTCGGCCCATTGCTGCCAGGCCGTCCGTTCGGGCGCGGACGCGCCGCCGGCGCACGCGCTGAGTGCGGCGCTCAGCACGCCGATGACGACAACTGCGGGGATCAAGCGCCGAGCAGCCACCGTCAGGAGATCGTGAGCAGTTGGTGACCGGCCGACACCGTCGTGCCGGCGGCGGCGTTGATGGTGCCGACGACGCCGTCTTTGTGTGCCTGGATCGGCTGCTCCATCTTCATCGCCTCGAGCACGACCACGAGGTCTCCCTTGACGACCAACTGCCCGTCTTCTACGGCGACTTTCACGATCGTGGCCTGCATCGGCGACTTGACGGCATCACCGGATGCCGCGGCCACCGCCGATGGCGCGTGCGAGCGTCGCGAGGGGGGCACGGCGGCGGGACGGCCGACCGTGGTGGGCGAGGCGACGATGCGGTCGGGCAGGCTGACCTCGAGGCGCTTGCCGCCCACCTCGACGACGACGGTGTGGCGACTCTCGGGAGCGCTCGCATCGGAGATCTCGCCATCCCACGGCGGAATGTCGTTGACGAACTCGGTCTCGATCCACCGGGTGAACACGCCGAAGTGTCCGTCGTCCGCGGCGAACGCGGGATCGCGCACGACCTTGCGGTGGAACGGCAGCACGGTCGGCAGGCCGCCGACCTCGAACTCGTCGAGTGCGCGCCGGGCGCGGGAGAGCGCTTCGGCGCGATCCTTGCCCGTGACGATGATCTTGCCGAGGAGGGAGTCGAAGGCGCCGCCGACGACATCCCCTGCGGTCACCCCGGAATCCAGGCGGATGCCGGGGCCGCCGAAGGTCTTGAACACCTTGATCGGCCCGGGCTGCGGGAGGAAGCCCCGCCCGGGATCTTCGCCGTTGATCCGGAACTCGATGGAGTGACCGGTCGGGGTGGGGTCGCCGTAGTCGAGGGTGCCGCCCTCGGCGAGGCGGAACTGCTCGCGTACGAGGTCGATGCCGGTGACTTCTTCGGACACCGGGTGCTCGACCTGGAGCCGCGTGTTGACCTCGAGGAACGACACAGTGCCGTCGGCGCCGATCAGGAACTCGCAGGTCCCTGCACCGACGTAGCCGACCTCGCGGAGGATCGCCTTGGACGAGACGTAGAGCAGTTCGTTCTGCTCAGCGGTGAGGTAGGGCGCCGGAGCTTCTTCGACGAGTTTCTGGTGTCGACGCTGCAGGGAGCAGTCACGGGTGGAGACGACGACGACGTTGCCCGCGGCATCCGCGAGGCACTGCGTCTCGACGTGACGTGGCTTGTCGAGGTATTTCTCGACGAAGCACTCGCCGCGGCCGAAGGCGGTGATCGCTTCGCGCGTCGCGGACTCGAACATCTCGGCGACCTCGTCGAGTTCGCGCGCGACCTTGAGTCCGCGCCCGCCGCCGCCGTATGCCGCCTTGATCGCGATGGGCAGGCCGAATTCCTCGGCGAAGGCGATGACCTCGTCGGCGCCGTTCACCGGGCCAGGTGTGCCGGGGGCGAGGGGCGCGCCGACCTTCTCGGCGACGTGGCGCGCGGTGACCTTGTCGCCGAGCGCTTCGATCGCGTCGGGGGAAGGTCCGATCCAGATGAGACCTGCAGCGATCACAGCGCGGGCGAAATCGGCGTTCTCGGCGAGGAAGCCGTAGCCGGGGTGCACGGCGTCGGCGCCGGAGCGGCGGGCGATCGAGAGCAGCTTGTCGATCGACAGGTAGGTGTCGGCGCTCGTGGACCCTTCGAGGGCGTATGCCTCGTCGGCGAGACGGGCGTGGAGGGCGTCACGGTCCTGGTCGGCGTACACCGCGACGGACGCCTTCCCGGAGTCGCGAGCGGCACGGATGACGCGAACGGCGATCTCGCCGCGGTTCGCGATGAGCACCTTGGCGATTTCAGGCATGAACGCCAGCCTACCCAGGTGAGGCGGTGCGTTTTTGAGCATCCCGCACAAGAAACCCGCGAATACGTGTGCGGGAGTCTACGAGCGCGTCCACAGGGAGGTCCACATGATCCCGAGCTCGGTCACGAGCTGTCGGAGCGTGGACAGCGACATTCCCACCACCGTCGAAGGATCCCCGTCCACCCGGGTGATGAAGGCGGAGCCCAGGCTGTCCACGGTGAACGCGCCCGCGACGAGGAGCGGTTCGCCCGAGGCGACGTACGCGTCGATCTCGTCGTCGGTGATGTCTGCGGCGAACGACACGGATGCCTCGGCGACCGCATGAACCTCGACGGCGGGAGCCCCGGGAACCACCCGGAAGATGCTGTGACCCGAGTGCAGAACTCCGGTGCGTCCGCGCATCGCGTGCCACCGAGCGATCGCGACCGCAGGCGTGTGCGGCTTGCCGAGCACCTCGCCGTCGAGTTCGAACATCGAGTCACCGCCGATCACGATGCCGTCGAAATCGGGGTCTTCGGACGAGAGGCGGGCCGCGACATCCGCCGCTTTGCGCCGGGCGAGCAGCAGAACGTGCTCGCCGGGCTCGAGGGTCCGGCCTTCCGCCGCCTCTACCGCGGCGATCACGGCCTCCTCGTCGACGTCGGGTGTCGCGATCTCGGGCTCGATTCCGGCCTGCCGCAGCAGCATCAGTCGAGCGGGAGAGGTCGAAGCCAGGCACACGCGCATCGCCCCACGCTACCTCGGCCACACGTGCCGACTCGAGCGGTGTGGAATGCTCAGGGGATGGACGCCGGCGACATCATCGAACTCGAGATCACCGACGTCGCCCACGGCGGTGTGTTCGTCGCGCGGCACGAGGGGCGTGTCGTGTTCGTCACCGACGCGATTCCCGGTGAGAAGGTGCGCGCACGTCTTACGGATGTCGGGAAGGCGTCGTTCTGGCGCGGCGAGACCGTCGAGGTCCTGGACGCTTCTCCTCATCGTCGCCCACACATCTGGCGTCAGGCCGACGTCGACGTCGCACCCGATCTGCGCCCCGGCGGCGCCGAGTTCGGTCACATCGAGTTGGCGCACCAACGCGATCTCAAGCTGCGTGTGCTCGATGACGCGCTGCGACGTTTCGGTGGCCTGGAGATTCCGGTGGTGGTGCATCCCGCATCCGCCGCGGATGGCGGCGCCGAAACCGCCGACGGGACGCGCTGGCGCACGCGGGTGAGCCTGCACGTCGACGACGAAGGCCGCGTCGGCCCCTATGCGGCGCGCAGCCACCGCGTCATCCCGATCGACGACCTCCCTCTCGCCACCTCCGCCGTCGAGGAAACCGCTCTCGCCCTTGCGGGTGGCCGCCCCGGTCGGATAGACCTCGTGCAGCCGGCCGATGGCCGCGTGCGGGTCATCCCGCGCCCGGAAACCGGACGTGCAGC
>JAHIOK010000441.1 GCA_018895315.1 Actinomycetota bacterium
ACCGTGGTGTCGACACCGGCGGTCAACAGGGATCGCACGATCATCGGCGCGTACTGCTCGGTGATTTCGCCGCGGTCTGCGGCGGCCCAGATCTGCGCGCCGAAGCCACCGGCGGTGAGGTTCTCGCGTTGGCACTGCTCGCCGATCCACCCCATCACCGGCGCCATGTGGGGAGCGGCAGCGGTGACGAGGGCATTCTGCGGGCCGAAGGCATTGAAGGCGAAGTCGCCGTACGGCAGCAGATTCTCGCGCCCTTCGGTGCCGATGCCCACGGCATCCGGAAAGACGCGCAGCGGAAAGACCTCGGCGAGGTCGGTCACGGCATCGAACTCGTCCCCGCGTGCCAGCAGTTCATCCACCACGGTCGCGGCATCTCCGCGCCAGCGCTCTTCGAGGTGACGCAGCGCGCGCCCCGAGATGAGCGGCTCCACGACCGCTCTCGGTGCGTCGTGGCGGGGTGGGTCGGCCTCGAGGAGCACGCTCGGCGGACGCCAGGGCTCTTCGACGCGGAAGTTGGCGAGCCCCACACCTGCGGCGGATTGGAAGGACTGCCAGTCGACGAGGGCCGCATGCACTTCGTCGTATCGCGCCATCGCGTAGACGCCGTACTTCTCCAGCAGAACGACCGGTCCGGCATCCCGCATCAGCGCGTGCGCCGGCAGCGGGTCGCGCAGAAAGTCCAGGTCGAACGGATCGATTGCGGAGGCATCCGTCGCAGAAAGAGAGGTCGTCATCGTCGTGCCTTTCACAGATCCAGGATGAGTCGCGGGCTCACCGCGCGGGAGATGCACGGGAACATGCAGGTGGATGCGGCGCGCTCCTGTGCTGTGAGGAGGGCATCGCGGTGGTCGGGGATGCCCGAGACCACGCCCGTCTCGCAGGTACCGCAGATGCCCTGTGCGCACGAGGTGAGCACATCGATGCCCACACGGTGCAGAGCCTCGACGACCGTCTCTTCTGCGGAGACGGTGACGACCTGCCCGCTTCCCGCCAGTTCGACTTCGAATGCCGCACGCACCTTGCTCGCCTCTGCACTCGCGGTGAAACGCTCCCAGCGCACGCGGGCCGCCCCGCGCGCGTCGTGCCAGCGAGCCATCTCGTCGAGCAGCCGCTCCGGCCCGCAGGCGTACACGGCGGTGCCAGCGTCCCGCCCCGGCATCCGGCTCGCGAGTGCAAGCGGGCCGTGTTCGTCTCGCAGGTGCACCTGCACCCGATCGCCGTAGGCGGCGAGTTCGTCGAGATAGGCCATGCGCGAACGGGTGCCCCCGAGGTACAGCAGCTTCCAGGTGTCACCGAGCAACTCGGCCTGATGGATCATCGGAAGGATCGGAGTGATGCCGATACCCCCGGCGATGAAGAGGTAGTCGGATGCGGGGTGAAGGCGAAAGTTGTTGCGGGGGCCGCCGAATCCCACTGTGTCGCCGACGCGCAGACGTGTGTGCAGGTACTCCGAACCGCCGCGGCCCGCGCGATCGCGCTGCACAGCGATGGTGAAGGCATACGGATCCCAGCGGTCGCCGAGCAGGCTGTACTGCCGGGTGGTTCCGTTCGGGAGCACGATGTCGATGTGCGCGCCCGGTGCCCAGTCGGGAAGTCTCTCGCCTTCGGGGCGCGACAGCGTCAGTTCGATCACGTCACGGACCACCTCGCGCCGCGCGCGCACCTCGAGGGTTCCGCCGTGTGCGCTGTTTCGTCGAGTGATCGTAAAATCCGTCGTCGTCGTCGACATCGGGGCCTCCTTGCCCAGGCGGCTCCTTCGCCGTCTACGGGAACGGTATTCGCCGCCACTCCCACCGCACGCGCATATTCCGTTCAACGGAAATCTGCGCGATATGCTCGGGGTCTCGATGGTGAGGAGAACGCATGGCGCGGGGTTCGGCGGGTGAGTCGGTGCTGAGTCGCCACTTGCGCGTGCTCGGCGCATTCGACGTGCAGCATCCTTTCCTCACGCTCGCCGAGCTCACGGGACGCGCCGGGCTCGCAGCATCCAGCGCCCATCGCCTGGTCGGCGAACTTGCCGAGCAGGGGCTGCTCGAACGTCTGCCCGATCGCACCTATCGCCTGGGATCACGGTTGTTCGAGCTGGCGAGTCGCACGCCGGGCGCCCTCGGCCTGCGCGAGATCGCGGGACCGATCCTGCGGGAGGTGCACAGCCGCGTGCGGCAGCACACTCAGCTCGGCATCCGTAGCGGACGCGACGTGCTCTACGTCGAGCGGATGTCGGCGCGGGATGCCGTCGTCAACGTGACCCTCGTCGGTGGGCGTATCCCGCTGCACGCGTCATCGGTGGGCTTGGTGCTGCTCGCCCACGCTCCGGCAGATCTCGTCGATGATGTGCTCGATCGCGAGCTCGTCACCTTCACCACCGAGACCATCCGCACCGGCGCAGAGCTTCGCGCCCGGCTGGGCCGGGTGCGTGCTGACGGGCACGCCGTCACCGACGGCCACATCCACCTCGATGCTCGTGGCGTCGCGGTACCGATCTTCGGCGCGCATGGCGAAGTCGTCGCCGGCGTGGGTCTCGTCGTCCCCAACGACGGCAGCTCACCGGCCGCGCACATCGAGCTGCTCACCCGTGCCGCGGTCGCGATCTCGTCGGCACTCCGAGACGCCTACCTGCCTCCGGGTGATGCATCGGCACCACCCGGAGCGCGGTTGCGGCCGTTGGTCAGTTCTTCCACGAGTTCCATGAAGTACCTGGCCGAGATCGCCGTCTCTCTCGACTGAGCCCGGATCAGTTCTTGCGGTAGTTCTCGCGGGCGAACGCGGAGTAGGGCGCTGCCTCGACCGTCGCGCGGATCTGCACCTGACGGTGGGCCTCGACGGCGGGCTTGCGGGAGTTGGGTTCTTCGCCCCACACCACGACCACCTCGGTGCCGGGGGCGGCGTGCGCGGGGTCGATGCTCGCGAGGGACGCGAACACCTGCTCGTTGGTGATGTAGCCGGCGTCGTGCGAGATGCCGACCTCCACTCCATCCACGAGTACGCGGTCGACCTGGTAGACGCCGTAGCGGGCCTTCGGGAAATCGATGTACTTCGCCGGCATCCCGGGCTCGAGCAGGGTGCGCTGGGTGGCGGCGACGTCGTCGGCGCTCCACACCAGGGTGACCTTCTTCCGCTGTTCAGCGGCGGCATGCACCTCGAGGGCGGCCCTCCCGATGAAGTCGTGGTCGAACGCGACGCTGCGGCCGTAGCCGAGGTCGTACGGCGTCAGGTAGTAGTCCTCGATGTCGTCGGACGTGTGGCTTCCTGCGAGCGAACCCACCCGGTTCGACGGGAGCCACTGCAGGTAATCGGCGGTGCCCTCACCGGTGAAGATCGCGGGCAGCGGCGAAGGCACCCAGGCAGACTCGAGGTTCGCCGACGAGTAGGCCTTCGACCCGACGAGCACGAGTCCGAACTCCTCGCCTGCCTCGATGATGGCCGATCGCACGTGCTCGCCTTCCGCCCAGGGGCCGAAGAGCTCGAATCCCGGCTGCCCCGCCATCCCATGGCGGAGGGAACGCACGGTGAGCCCGGCGATCGTGAAGGTCGTCATCCCGAAGAACTTCGTGGGGGGCACCGGTGCGCCGGTGAGCTTCTCCATCAGCGCCAGTGCCTGCGGCCCCTGGATCTCGTAGCGATAGAGCTTCGGGTCGCCGGAGCGCATGAGGGAGTTGCCGTCGCGCTCGAACGTCACGTCGTAGTCGCCGGTCTCGCCGATGTACTGCACCCAGTCGAGCACCATGAACCACCCGACCAGGTCGAAGACATTGTCTTCGAGGTGGAAGAGGATGGCGTCGCCGATCAGAAACCCCTCGTGATTGACCGCGACGAACTGCTTCGCGGCATCCACCGGGAAGTTGGCGAAGCTGTTCACACCGGTGTCGGAGAGCAGTCGCAGGGCATCGGGCCCCGAGATGAACAGGTCGGTCATGTGGTGGGACTGGTCGAGCAGAGCGACGCTGTCGCGCCACGCGCGCTGCTCAGAACGCCAGTTGCTGAACTCCGGGGTGACGGGGAAGATCGTCGGGCGCGCCTGCGCGTTGCGGAGCAATTCGACCGGACTCCCGGCGCGGGCAATGGCGTCGGCGGCGGATTCGACGGACTGTGACACGGGGTGAACTCCTTCGTTCGCGATGGATGCCAAGCGCGCATCCGTCCCCATGCTAGTTACCGACGGATGCTCCACACTCCGTCTGGGATAATCTCTCCTTATGCCACGACAAGGATGTCTTACCCGCGCACCCGCACCGGGATCGTCGCGGTGGATCTGAACCTCGTCCGGGTCTTCGTGGCGATCTACGAGACCCGCAGTCTCACGACGACCGCGGCACGCCTCTACGTCACGCAGCCCGCCGTCAGTCAGGCGCTGGGAAGACTGCGGCGCGAGCTCGATGACCCTCTGTTCGAGCGCGCCGGTCGGCAGATGCAGCCGACGCCGCTCGCCGAGAGCGTCTTCCCGGGCTTTCGCGAGTCGATCACGCGCATCGACCGCACCCTCGACGCCGTGCGCGGTTTCGATCCGTCCGATTCGCACAAGCTGTTCCGCCTTGCGCTGTCGGAGCTGGGAGAGATCGGCTGGCTGCCCGCGATCCTCCGCGCTGTGCGTCGGCGCGCGCCGCATCTGCGCATCGAGGTGGTTCCGCTGGACATCGCACAGCTCTCCGAGTGGCTGGCGCGCGGCGTCGTCGATCTCGCGATCACCCCCGCCGGTCTTCCCGGGGCGTTCGACCATGTGCCCCTGAAATCGCAGGCGTACGGTGCGGCGATGTCGGCGCAGCACCCGCTCGCCGTGGGCGACCTCGATCTGGACGCCTACCTCGCCGCCGCCCACGTGAGCGTGGCCAGCGATTCCGGGGCGGCCATGCTCGAGTCGGCGCAGCGCAGAGCCGGCGCCATCGTCTCTCCCCAGGTGGCCGTGCGCCATTTCGCGACGCTGCCACCCCTGCTGGCGGCGAGCCGCGAGCTGATCGCGACCGTGCCCGACACGATCGCGGCCGGCTGGGCGACGACGTGGCCGCTCGTCGTTCGGCCGTTGCCGTTCGCGATGCCCCCCGTCGAACTGTGCCTGTACCGCCGTGCGACCACTCAGCAGACCGCGGCGCTCGACTGGCTGTTCGCGACGGTGTCGCAGGCCGTGCGCGGCTCATCGGGGCAGTTCTTCGTGATCCACGGAGACGCGCTGGCTGAGACGGAGCACGCGTAGGGGGACGGATGCCGCAGCATCCGTCCCCCTCCGTCGTGGCTACAGCGCGCCGGTGGAGCGCCAGCCGCCGTGGTATTCCTGGCGGGCGGTCTCGGCGTAGGGCACCGGGCTGACGATCGCCCGGACGGCCAGCTGCTCGTGCGGCTGCACTGTGGTCTTCGACGAGCCGCCGTCGGGCTCACCCCAGACCACGCGCACCTCGGTGCCGATCGGCACGTCGCGATCGACCGTCGCGAGCGACAGGCCGCGCTTCTCGTTCGCGGTCACGCCCGTGAACAGCGACAGCCCGACGTTCGTACCGTCGGCGTCGATCACGGCGTCGTAGTTCGACGAGCCGTAGTTCGCGTTCGGGAGGTCGAAGAACTGATAGCTCGGGCCTTCGCGGTCGATGACGCTCGTGAGGATCTTGGCGAGGTCTTCGTCGTTCCACGCGAGCGTGACCTTCTTGCGCTGCGTTTCGGGGTCGATCTTCTCGAGTGCGTCACGGCCGATGAAGTCGTGGTCGAACTTGACGAACGAGCCGTAGCCGAGCTCCCACGGGTTCAGGTAGTAGTCCTCGATGTTGCCCGAGACGAACGAACCCGCCAGCGCGTTGATCGCCTCGTAACTCGTCGTCGGCAGCCATTCGCGGTATGCCCGCTCGGCTTCGCTGGAGTAGATCGCCGGCAGCGGGGAGGGGATCCAGCCCGACTCCAGCGTGTTCGAGGAGTAGGCGCGCGATCCGCACGGCTCGATGCCGAACTCACGGCCCGCCTCGAGCACGGCATCCCGAATCTTCCCGTGCTGTTCGTACGGACCCCAGATCTCCAGGCCGGGGGCACCCGCCATGCCGTGGCGGAGGGTGCGCACCTTCTCGCCGGCGATCGTCAGCTCGCCCATATGGAAGAACTTGACCTGCTCGACCGGACCGCCGGCCAGTTTCTCGATGATCGCCCAGGCGTTCGGGCCCTGGATCTGGAATCGATAGTACTCGCGGTACACGGCCTGACCGTAGGGACGCGAGGGGGAGCGGTCGTCGTAGCGCACCTCGACGTTGTAGCCGCCGGTCTCGGCGTGGAACTGCAGCCAGTTCGCACCCGGTGCGCGTCCGACGTAGACATAGTCGTTCTCGGCTTCGTGGAACAGGATGCCGTCGCCGATCACCCCGCCGTTCGAAGCGGTCGGCACGAACTGCTTCGCGGTGTTCACCGGGAAGTTGGCGAACCCGTTGATTCCCGTTTCCTTCAGCAGGCGCAGGGCATCCGGCCCTGAGATGAACAGGTTGACCATGTGATGCGTCTGGTCGTAGAGCACCGCGGTCTCGCGCCAGGCGATCTGCTCGCGGCGCCAGTTGCTGAATTCGGCCGGCACGACGGGGTAAATGTACGTGCCGAGCTGCGCGCTGCGCAGCATCTGGACCGTGTTCCCCTTCTCGTCCAGTAGCTCTTGCAGATTGCGTGCCATGTCGGTTCCCTTCGACGCCGTCGTCCTATGGTCCTGACCGCGATGGTACGGAGGCCATTTGCCTATGTCCAGAGTGATTCGGTCGCCAAGATTGTAAACATAATCTTGACCATTACGCCAGGGGTGTGGTTCGCTGAACTCGCAACAGACAGGAGCACCGATGCCGCAGCCCTCCGCGAGCCTCATGGTCGTCAGCGCACACGCGGGAGATTTCGTGTGGCGCGCCGGCGGGGCGATCGCCGCCGCCACGATGCGGGGAGAGCGCGCCACGGTCGTCTGCCTCTCCTACGGTGAACGTGGTGAATCAGCGAGCCAATGGCTGCAGGGCAAGTCGCTCGACGAGATCAAGCAGATCCGCCGCGACGAGGCCTCCGCCGCCGCGGCGGCCCTCGGCGCCGAGATCGAGTTCCTCGATGTGGGGGACTACCCGTTGATCGAGACGCCCGAAGCCGTGCAGCGACTCGTCGATGTCTACCGCCGCGTCCAGCCGACCGTGGTGCTGACGCATCCGCTGGCCGATCCCTACAATGGCGACCACCCGGCCGCCGCGCGGATGGCATTGCAGGCGCGCGTGCTGGCCCAGGCCATCGGTGTCGCCAACTCGGACGGCACGATGCCCTCGAAAGACGACATCATCGGGGCTCCTCCGGTGTTCTTCTTCGAGCCGCACCAGCCCGAGCAGTGCGACTTCGTACCCACGGTGCTGCTCGATATCACCGCCGCGTTCCCCCGCAAGCGCGCGGCGATGGAGTGCCTGCCCGCGCAGACCCACATGTGGTCGTACTACACCGATCTCGCGGTGCGTCGTGGCGTGCAGGTCAAGCGCAATGCCGGCCCGAACCTGGGCCTGCCCGTCGACACGATGGGCGAGGCCTACATGCGCTACTACCCGCAGGTGACGGACGTGCTCGCGTGACCCACGTCATCGTCACCGACATCGAACGAGCGGATGCCGCGACGATCGATGCCCTCGGAGTGCACGGAGTCGCCACCGTGCACGAAGCGATGGGGCGCACGGGGCTCGCCGGCCCCGCGCTGCGACCGATCCAGGACGGTACGCGCATCGCTGGTTCGGCGGTGACCGTCCTCAGCTGGCCCGGCGACAACCTCATGATCCACGCCGCTGTCGAGCAGTGTCAGGCGGGCGACATCCTCGTCGTGGCGACGGTGTCACCGTCGCTCGACGGTTCGTTCGGCGAGCTGTTCGCGACGGCCCTGCACCATCGCGGCGTGCAAGGGCTCGTGACCACGGGCGGAGTGCGGGATGTCGTGGACCTCCGCGCGATGGGTTTCCCGGTGTGGTCGGCCGCGGTGAATGCGCAGGGGACGGTGAAGGCGACACCCGGCTCGGTCAACGTGCCGATCGTTGTCGGCGGCACCACCGTGCGACCAGGTGACGTGATCGTGGCGGACGACGACGGCGTGCTGTGCGTGCCGCGAGCGACCGCGGCTGAGGCGCTCGCCGCCTCGGATGCCCGCGTCGAACGCGAGGCTGCGGCTCGCGCCGACTATCAGTCCGGTGGGCTCAGCCTCGATCGCAACAAGCTCCGCGGAGTGTTGCGCGACCTCGGGGTGACTTATATGACGCAAGCGGAATATGACGATGGCGGTCGCTGACGGCATCCGCTGCCTCCTGATGCGCGGCGGCACATCGAAGGGCGCCTATTTCTTGGCCGACGACCTGCCGGCAGATGCGGCGACCAGGGCCGACCTGCTGCTGCGGATCATGGGCTCGCCCGATCCGCGACAGATCGACGGCCTCGGCGGGGCCCACCCGCTGACGAGCAAGGTCGCCGTCGTTTCGACCTCGACCGTGGCCGGGATCGATATCGACTACCTGTTTCTGCAGGTCGGTGTGGATGCGGCATCCGTCAGCGACAGCCAGACCTGCGGCAATCTGCTCGCGGGCATCGGCCCGTTCGCGGTGGAACGCGGTCTCGTCGCGCCGGGCGATGCGCAGACCACCGTACGCATCCGGATGGTCAACACCGGCGATGTCGCGACCGCGCGATTCGCGACCCCCGGAGGCCGTGTCGACTACGACGGCGAGACCGCGATAGACGGGGTGCCGGGCACCGCCGCTCCGATCGAGCTCGAGATCGGCGGGGGAGCGAAGCCGCTCCTGCCGACCGGAAACGTGGCCGACGTGATCGAGGGACACACCGTGACCCTCATCGACAACGGGATGCCGGTGGTGCTGCTGCGCGCCGAGGAGTTCGGCGTCTCGGGGGATGAGGCCCCGGCCGGGCTGGAAGATCGAGCCGACCTGTGCACGGCCGTCGAGCGCATCCGCGTCCTCGCGGGGCCGCTCATGGCGCTCGGCGATGTCGCGGATACGACGGTGCCGAAGATGATTCTGCTCTCGGCCCCGACCCGCGGCGGCGCGATCTCGACGCGTGCGTTCATCCCCGCCCGCGTGCACCCCGCGATCGGTGTGCTGATGGCGGCATCGGTGGCCGCCGGCATCCGCATTCCCGGGGCGGTGGGGTTCGACATCGCGGTGCCGTCCGCGACGGGACCCGACGACATCGAGCATCCGAGTGGTGCTTTTCCCTCGCACGTGACCGTGCGGAACGACGGCTCCCGCTGGCACGCGACCTCGCTGTCGGTGCGCACCGCTCGCCCTATCTTCGACGGTGTCGTGTTTCCGCGACCCCGTCTCTAACCGCATGTCAGAGAGGACTGCCCGATGACCGACTACACCTCGTTCGATGTCGCCCACCTCGCGAACGTCGAGCTGCTCACCCCTGAGTTCGAGAAGAGCCTGTGGTTCTTCCGCGACCTGCTGGCGATGCGGGTCGTCGCCGAGGCAGGCGACTCGGTATACCTCCGCACGTGGGACGAGTACGAGCTCTACACGATCAAACTCACGGCGTCGGAAGCCGCGGGCGTGGGGCGCACCTCGCTCCGGGCTTCGTCGCAAGAGGCTCTCGAGCGCCGCGTCGCCGCGATCGATGAGACCGGGCTCGGCGAGGGCTGGGTCGACGGCGAAGTCGGCACCGGGCCGACCTACACGTTCCGCGACCCCGACGGCCATGCCTTCGGCATCTACTACGAGACCGAGCGCTACGTCGCGGGAGACGAAGATCGACCGGCGTTGAAGAACCAGGCCTCCCGCTTTCCGGGTTTCGGCGTGAACGCGCGGCGCCTCGACCACATCAACTACCTCGCGAAAGATGTCGAGGCCAACGGCCAATTCATCGCCCGCGCTCTCGGCGGGCGGGAGAGCGAGCGCATTCGCAACGATGACGGCAAGTTCGCTGCCTGGTGGTTCCACTTCCAGAACAAGTCGTATGACGTCGTGTACTCCGACGATTGGAAGAAAGCGGGCAACCGGCTTCACCACATCGCGTTCGCTCCCGACACCCGCGAAGACATCCTCAAGGCAGCCGACATCTTCCTCGAGAACGGCATCCATATCGAGTCGGGTCCGCATAAGCACGCCATCAACCAGACCTTCTTCCTCTACGTCTGGGAGCCCGGCGGCAACCGCATCGAGTTCGCCAACGCGGGCGCGCGCCTCTTGCTCGACCCCGACCAGCCGGTCGTGGAGTGGAGCCAGGAAGAGCGCAAGAAGGGCCAGGCCTGGGGGATGAAGACGATCGAGTCGTTCCACACCCACGGCACTCCTATCGTCTGATCGCGGTGAGGCGCGAGTTCAGCTGCGCCAAAACACCGAGAAACGAGGCGCGACCGGGCAGGATGCCGCACCCTGCCCGGTCGAGGCCGTGAACACGGTGAGGCTAACCGAGCAGCGCCACACCGAAGCCGGCAACAACAGCCCGCAGTTCAGCGAGGTACGTCTGTGCCTGCTCGGTGAGCGGGATCGCGGAATGGCCGATCCAGCCGATCTCGATGCGTTCCTCGACGTCGAGCGGGATAGCGACGATCTCGGGGTCGAGGTCGTCGCTGATGATGCCCGTCGAGATCGTGTAGCCGTCGAGCCCGATCATCAGGTTGAAGATGGTCGCGCGGTCTGAGACCCGGATCTCCTGCGTGCTCGACAGAGTGGAGAGGATCTCCTCGGCGAAGTAGAAGGAGTTGTTCGCCCCCTGGTCGAAGGTGAGCCGCGGCGAGTCGGCGAGATCGGCGAGCGTGACGCGATCTCGCGAGGCGAGTGGGTTCTTCCGGGCGATGAAGATGTGCGGCTCGGCGAGGAAAAGCGGGCGGAACGCGAGCCCGGAGTCCCTGAGCAGTTTGTCGATGACGTTCCGATTGAAGTCGTTGCGGAAGAGGATGCCGAGTTCGCTGCGGAGCGTGCGTACGTCTTCGATGATGTCCCAGGTGCGAGTCTCGCGTAACGAGAACTCGTACTCGGCCGCCCCGCTGCCCTTCACCATCCGGACGAACGCATCGACAACGAACGAGTAATGCTGCGCCGAAACCCCGAGCAGGCGTCGCGACGGCGGCCGCCCGAGGTAACGCTGCTCCAGGAGCGCTGCCTGTTCGGTGACCTGCCTCGCATATCCGAGAAACTCCGCACCGTCGGCGGTGAGTGTCACCCCGCGGGCGGAGCGCAGGAGGAGTGCGCGACCCACCCGCGCCTCGAGATCTTTCATCGCCGCGGACATGGTCGGCTGCGAGACATAGAGGAGGTCGGCCGCGGCGCTGATAGAGCCTTCCGCGGAGACTTCGATGAAGTAGTGGAGCTGCTGCAGCGTGATGCCGCCGGGGGCCCGTGCCATAGCTTGAGCCTATAGGAATGCATAGCTTGGCCTAGTTACCCGATAGTCGCCGGGTGGCTTCAGGATGGCGGTACAGACTTCCGCACGGCCGAGCACGGCCGATCAGACACCGGATTGGCCGCTCATGGCGAACGAATTCACGTTCAGCATCACCACCACCCGCTTCGACGAGGACTACTCGCCCTCGGACGATTCTCGGATCACCACGAACTTCGCCAATTTGGCACGAGGCGAGGACCGCCAGCAGAACCTCCGCAACGCCCTGACGATGATCGACCGCCGGTTCAACGACCTCGCGCAGCGTGACAACCCGTACGGGGACCGCTACACCGTCGAACTCGACATCGTCTCGGTTGCACTGGAGTTCACCGCGGGGGGCGAGGACCAGGTGTTCCCGCTGCTCGAGGTCTTGGATACTCAGATCGTCGACCGGCGGACCGGCGAACGTCACCACGGGATCGTGGGGAACAACTTCTCGTCGTACGTGCGCGATTTCGACTTCAGCGTGGTGCTCCCGGCGGCCACCGAGGCCGCCGGGAAGTTCACCGTGCCCGAGGACTTCGGCGATCTTCACGGCAAGCTGTTCCAGCACTTCCTTGATTCGGACGCATACCGGGATCGCTTCTCGACGTCGCCCGTCATCTGCATCAGCGTATCG
>JAHIOK010000442.1 GCA_018895315.1 Actinomycetota bacterium
ACCCGTGCCCGCCTGCCCCACCGGCTCCTTCGTGACGATCGTGCCCTGGCGCTCGGTGAACGCTCTGAGCGCATCGGCGTTGTCCGGCTCCACGGTCATCCATGCGCGGCGGAGGAACGGGTCGAAGACCTGATCGAACTCGATCTTGTCCTGGAAGATGTGCCGGTAGTCGGGGTGGTCGTACTTCTGGGAGAGCTGATTGGACACCGGATGCGTCATGTAAGTCGCGCGCTCGTCGCGGGTGAGGATCGCGAAGTCGTAGTCGATGTAGTCCTGAAATCCGACGTTGCGCAATCCGGCCTGCCACATCATGTCGACGACCACGGCGGGGGTCCACTTCCCGTGCTGAGCGGATGCCTCCTTCGCGCGCTCCACGACGGAGCCGACATCAATACGGCGCGCGCGCCCCACGAGGTAGCGAAGACGCGGCGCGAGGCCGAGGCCGTTCTGAGGCATGCAAGCTCCGGGATCGGTGACGGGGACCCGGATAGTCTAGATGCCGTGAGCCATGCCGACCTCGGGACCCTTCGGACCGAGGATTCCGGTCGGCACAGCTCCCCGGTCGCCTCGATCGACCACTCGGCGCTCACCCATAATGCGGGTCTCCTGACTGGTGGCGGAGGTCGTCTGATCGCGGATCTGCGGGCGGATGCCTGGGGTCACGGGGCTGCGGAGGTCGCGCGCACCCTGCTCGGCGCGGGCTTCGACTCGGTCGTGGTCGATGAGACCACGGTGGCAGAGGGCGCGATCGCTGGTGGCATCCCGGGGTCATACCGTTACGCGGATGAAACCGACCTGCGGCTCGCCGACGGTCTGACGCTCTTCGGTCTTCCGGGTGGGGCGGCCGCCGCCAAGCCGGTGATGACCCTGAGTGGGCGTGTGCTGGGCGTGAAGCTCCTGAAGGCGGGTGAAGGCGTGTCATACGGATATCACCATCGCGCGGCGTCAGACACGCGTGTGGCGCTCGTGACCGGGGGATACGCGCAGGGCGTCCTCCGTTCGCTCGGCAGTGCGATCTCGGTGGGGATTGGCGCCGATCGTCATCGTGTGGTCGGTCGCGTGGCGATGGACGTCTGCGTCGTCGACATCGGCGAAGCCGACGTGCAGCGTGATGCGGCGGCGGTGTTCTTCGGCGATCCCGGGGCGGGGGCGCCCGCCCTGTCGGAGTGGACCCGCCTGAGCGGTCTCCGAGCGAGCGAGATCGTCTCCGTCGTCGGTGTGCGCGCCGAGCGGAGGCACATGGCATGACAGCTCGTCTTGAGGTCGACCTCACTGCGTTCGACGCGAACCTCGCCGCCGCTAGAGCCACGATCGGCCCCGCCGAACTCATGGTGGTGGTCAAGGACGACGCCTATCGACATGGTCTGGAGATGATCTGCCGCCGCGCATGGCGCGACGGCGTGCGGTGGTTCGGCGCCTTCGATGTCCAGAATGCGGCCGGTGTTCGTGCGGCGCTCGGCGCGGATGCCCGAATCTTCGTGTGGCGTGCGGGGACCACTTCCGAGATCGATGACGCCGTGCGGCAGAACCTCGACATCGGCGTCGGCGATGCGGCCGTCCTGGAGGATGTCGCTGCGGCGGCGCGAACTCGAGGAATGCGCGCGCGTGTGCACCTCAAGATCGATTCGGGTCTGCACCGCAACGGTGTGCGGCCCGAGAACTGGTCGGCGTTCGTAGATCGCGCCGCGGAACTCGAGGTGCGCGGAGACATCACGGTGGCGGGTGTCTGGAGCCACATCGCTGAGGCCTCCGACGCCGAAGATGACGAGGCGCGATCCGTCTTCGACGAGGCGGTGGATGCCGCGCGTCGCGCCGGGCTCATGCCATCGGTGCTTCACCTCGCTGCCAGCGCCGCTGCGTTCGCCCGGCCGGAGTTCCGCTATGACATGGTGCGGATCGGGGCATTCTGCTACGGCATCCGCTCCGCGGGCGGCATCAGTGAGGAGAGCTTGGGTGTGCGACCGATCGCGTCGCTGCGTGCGCCGGTGCACGCGGTCGATCACACCGTCGGCGTCGTCCGGATCGGGGTGGGCGCACTCGACGGACTTCCGTCATCGCTCTCGGGGAACATGCGGGTGCAGACGGCCTCTGGCCCGCGCACCGTCACCGCGATCGGAGATCAGGAGACGACCGTGGAGGCCTGGCCCGATGCTGTCGTCGGTCAGATGGTCACGGTCTATGGATCCGGCGCCTCTTCGGCGACGGATCTGGCAGAAGCCATCGGAACGATCGGTGAAGAGATCGCGCTGCGAGTGGCACCGCGGGTGACCCGCGTGTACCTCGACGAAAGTGGAACTACTCGCTGAGGCGAGCCGTCTCGTCGTGCCAGTCGGTGGCGATGCTGCGGAGCTTCTCTTCGTACTTGCGGCCGTGGTGGGCGCAGAACAGCAGCTCGCTGCCGTTGACGACGGCGGAGATGTACGCCTGTGCGCCGCAGGAATCACAGCGATCGGCAGCGGTGAGACGGTACTCGAGGACTGCGCCGGGCTCGGTGGGGGGAGAAATCGTGGACATATCGGGCCTCCTCGTAGGTGATAGATCGCCTGTGCCTGTGTAGAAATACAACCACGGCTTTGTTTCATGGATGCCGCGAACCCATGACATTTCGCTGTGCGCGTACCCCCGCCCGACCATGCCGTGTCTGTGCACGACAGTGTTGCTCGCCGCGGATACTGTGGGAGATCGTGACCTCCGAATACTCCGCACACCACCTCCAGGTGCTCGAAGGGCTCGAGGCGGTCCGCAAGCGCCCCGGTATGTACATCGGGTCGAACGGTTCGCCCGGTCTGATGCACTGCCTCTGGGAGATCATCGACAACTCCGTCGATGAAGCACTCGCGGGCAATGGCTCGCGCATCGAGGTCGTCCTCCACGCCGATGGCAGTGTCGAGGTGCAGGACACCGGTCGCGGCATCCCCGTCGACATCGAACCGCGAACGGGACTGTCCGGAGTCGAGGTCGTCTTCACGAAGCTGCACGCAGGTGGCAAGTTCGGGGGCGGCTCCTACGCGGCATCCGGTGGGCTGCACGGTGTCGGGGCATCCGTTGTCAACGCTCTCTCGGAGCGGCTGGACGTCGAGGTCGACCGCGGCGGCAAAACGTGGGCGATGTCCTTCCACCGTGGCGAACCGGGCTCGTTCGCAGACCAGGGTGAACCCGCTCCCGACGCTCCGTTCACGCCGTTCCGCGATAAGAGCGAGCTGCACGTCGTCGGGAAGGCGCCGCGCGGCGTCACCGGAACCCGCATCAGGTACTGGGCCGACAACCAGATCTTCACGAAAGACGCCACTTTCCAGTTCGAGGAGCTCGAGACGCGCGCGCGCCAAACCGCGTTCCTCGTGCCCGGCCTCGAGATCGTGATCCGCGACCAACGCACCGAGGAGGGCGCCGAGACTCGGCACCGCTACGACGGCGGGATCTCCGAGTTCGTGGAGTTCCTCGCGACCGATGCCGCGGCGACCGACACATGGCGCCTGACCGGCTCCGGCACGTTCACCGAGACGGTCCCCATGCTGCAGAGCTCCGGTGCGATGGTCGCCACCGAGGTGCAGCGTGAATGCACCGTCGACATCGCGCTGCGCTGGGGCACCGGCTATGACACCACCGTCCGCTCGTTCGTGAACATCATCTCGACGCCCAAGGGCGGCACGCACCAGCAGG
>JAHIOK010000443.1 GCA_018895315.1 Actinomycetota bacterium
CAGCGGGACGACGTATCCGATCCCGCGGGATGCCGCCGCGAACGGGCCGCGGCCGGTGCGATCACCGCGCACGCGGTGGGCCTGGCGGATCACTTCGAGTTCGTGTCCGAAGCGCGGCAAGAACCGGAACGCCGCGAGCGCCGTGTAGCCGATGCGGTACGGCACGCGCAGCTGCTGCACGAGCGAGCGTACGAGGTCGGGGCCGGCCGTGCTGAGTCCCGGAATCAGTCCCAGCGCGATGATGGCGGCGAGTCGTATGGACGTCGCGAAGCCGATCTCGAGCGCGCCACCGTAGAGCGTCCATCCGCCGATCTGCCACACGATGACGTCCTGCGAGACACGGGAAGCATCTGTCCAGACGGCGAATCCGAACCCGATCGCCAGCACCATGAGGGGAACCGCCAGCGTGAGGATCGCGGCCAGGCGCGCGCTCATATGCACCCCCACGAGCAGCAGCAGATAGGCCAGCGCGAGGAAGGCGAGCGGAGTCACGAGGTCGCGCACGAAGACGAGGACCACCATCGCGGGCACGGGGGCGGCGAACTTCGCGAGCGGATTCAGGCGGTAGAGGAACCGCACCGGGGATGCCGCCGGCTGGGTCGTGTAGGGGTCGATCGTGCCGGCACTCATGCGTCACCGCCTGGCAGATCGGCGAGTCGCGTGATGCCCGCGAGCGACGGATGCCGCGTCATCCCGCGCAGCGCGTTTCGCAGCGGCGGCGGGCGGAGGCCCGCGCGCTCGATCAGGGCATCGTCGGCGAACAGCACGCCGGTGGGGCCGTGCGCGAGCACGCGTCCCTCGCCGATGACGACGGCGCGATCGGCGTGCTCGGCGACGAGCTGCATGTCGTGGGTCACGACGATGATCGTGGTGCCGTCGGCGTTGAGTGAGCGAAGGAGACCGAGGAGTTCGTCGGCACGGGCGCGATCCTGCCCGAAGGTCGGCTCGTCGAGCGCCAGCACCGGCGCCCCGGCGATCAGCGCCGTACCCACCGACAGTCGTCGTTTCTGCCCGCCCGAGAGGAGAAAAGGGTGTATGCGGGCTCGGGTCGCGAGGCCGAAGCGCTCGAGCATCTCCTCCACACGCGGACGAGACTCCGCCTCGGGGAGGTGGCGGAGCCCGTGCGCGAGTTCGTCGTAGACCGTGTGCGCCACGAACTGATGCTCGGGGTTCTGGAACACGAATCCGATCCGCGTCGCGAGCGTGCGGGCATCGGCTCGAGCAACGTCGAGACCGTCGACGTGCACCGTGCCCCGTGGTGGTGGCCGCACCCCGGCGATCGCCTGCACGAGGGTCGTCTTACCTGCGCCGTTGGCTCCCACCACGGCGACGAACTCGCCCGCCCCGACGTCGAGATCGATGTCGTGCAACACGGGCGTGCGCCCGAGGCGGACCGACAGGCCGCGCACCGTGATGTGTGGTGCGCCCTCCGCCGCAGCCTCGGCGCGAGGGGAACCGGCTGAGGTGAGGAGGTTCGGGGCCCAGGCATCCTCGTCTCGACCGATTCTCCTCGTCTCGGCGGGTGCCGGGGATGCCGCGGATGCCGGGGATGCGGGGGATGCGGGGGATGCGGGGGATGCCGGGGATGCGGCGACCCGTGCGGGCAGCGGAGGCTCGCCCTCGAGCGCGGCGCGCAGTTCTGCCGGGGTCAGCGGGAGCGGATCGAGCGCATACCCCGCCCGGCGCAGTCGCAGTGCGGCCAGCGCAGACGTCGGCAACCACACCCCGAGGGCGTGCAGTTCCTCGGCACGGGTGCGCAGCACGGTATCGACCGCGCCGTCGGCCACCCAGCGCCCTTGCTGGTCGATGACCACGACCCGATCTGCCAGGCCGATCGCGGCGTCCAGGTTGTGTTCGACCAGCACGATCGCGCGATCTCCGGCCGCGACCACGTCGGTGAGTGCGGCGTAGACGTCTTCGACGCCCTCCGGATCGAGGTTTGCCGTGGGCTCGTCGAGCACCAGCAGCGGCGAGCCCATCGCGAGGGCGCAGGCCATCGCGAGCCGCTGACGACCGCCGCCGGAGAGTCGGTCGGGGTTCTCGCTGCGGCGCTCCCACAGGTCCACACGGCGCAGGGCCGCCTCGGCGCGGCGCAGCACCTCGTCCACCGGCATCCGCAGGTTCTCTGGGGCGAACGCCACTTCGTCGAGCACCGTGCCGGTGACGAGCTGGGCGTCGGGATCTTGGAACACCATCGCCACCTGCGTGCTCAGCACCGCGACGGGGGTGTCGGATGCTGCGAGCCCTGCGACTTCGATGGCGCCGGTCACTTCGGCCGGAACCACGTGCGGGATCAGTCCGTTCAGCGCGAGGGCGAGGGTGGATTTGCCCGATCCGCTCGGCCCGAGGATCAGCACGACCTCGCCTGGGGCCACCTCGAACGAGACGGACGCGGGGGTAGCGGCATCCGCGCCCTCATGGGTGATGCCGACGTCGCGCACGCGCAGCAGGGGTGCGCCGATCGGAACCTCGAGGGCTGCGTCGGACGGATCGCGCTCGAATGCAGTCACGGGGGGTCCAAGTGCGGGCTGAGTCACTTCAAGTTAGCCTACCCTTACTCCGCGCAAGAGCAGCGGTGCGGAAGCCGCCGTGCGGGCGCGCTCAGCGTCGGGCTGCGCGCCCCACGCCGGCCTGTCGGAGAGATGCGCCGATCGCGAGCGCCAGTGCGGTCCATGCCACGGGGCCGGCGACGGCGAGTGCCAGATAGGAGATCTGCGCCCACAGTGCGAGCGTCGACAGGTGCGCCGCGAACGCCACGACCACGGCCACCAGCAGCCCGATCACGACCGCCGAGATGAAGAACCGCCACGGTCGCCATACGCGGTAGCGGGTGAGGGACGCCACGAGCTCCTGGATGCCGCCGAACAGGATCGCCGTGCCGAGGAACCGCAACGCCCACTGCGGCGCCATGGCGCTCGCTACCAGCGCCGCCATGAGGTGGGTGATGAGCGCGACCCACGGCAGCTGGAGGGATTCCTGGGCGATGATCCCGGGCACGACGTGCGAGGCGAGAACGAGTCCGTAGAGGATCGGAGCGCTCGCGATCACCACCGGTGTGAGCCAGCCGGCGATGCCGCCGAGAAGTCCGGTTGCCACGCCGATTGCCGCACATGTGAGCAGAACGCGCGTCGAGAGGGCAGAAGTGGAGGCCACATGATCAGGCTACTGTCTTTCGGTCTACCGAAATTTATCTGACCGTTGGCTGGGATTATTCTGTGGGTTACCTTTGCAGCTTGTGTGGTCTTGCCGCCGCACGGAGTGTCAGCCACCTCCCGATCGGAGCGCACGTCATGGGTCGAACCTTCCTCCGGACAGCAGCGGTCATCACCCTGACCGCACTGTTCACCGGTACCGCAGCCACGGCGGGATACGCCGCAGTTCCCGGTGAGGAGGTGAAGCCCCCCACGCCCGTCGACTCGCCGAACGGCCAGTACATCGTCGTCCTCGACGAAGATCCCGTCGCCAGCTATGCCGGTGGCGAGTCCGGCCTCGTCGCGACCAAGCCCGTCAAGGGCGACAAGCTCGATGCCAACTCCGCGGCAGCGCAGAAGTACACCTCGTTCCTCAAGGAGCGTCAAGCGGATGTCGCGGCCGACGCCGGCGTGACGCCCGCTGCCACCTACCAGGTGACGCTGAACGGCTTCAGCGCGAAGTTGACTGCGCAACAGGCGGCCAAGCTGCAGGGCATGAAAGGAGTGCAGGGCGTCTTCCCCGATGAGATCCGCCACCCCGATGCCGCACAGACCGGCACCCAGTTCCTCGGCCTCGAGGGCGCGGGCGGCGTGTGGGATTCCATCGGCGGGATCGGCAACGCCGGCAAGGGCGTCGTGGTCGGCGTCGTCGACACCGGCATCGCCCCCGAGAATCCGTCGTTCGCCGGCTCGCCCCTGTCGACGACCGTCAGCAGCACCGAGCCCTACCTCGATGCAGCCGCCAACCAGGTCGTCTTCCAGAAGGCAGACGGCAACACGTTCCGCAGCACCCGCGTAGCCGGGGACCAGTGGAACAACGACGACTACTCCACGAAGCTCATCGGCGGTCAGTTCTTCAGCGCCGGTGCGAAGGCGTCCGGTTTCGACTTCCAGTACGACATCCTCTCGCCGCGCGACGGTGCGGAGCACGGGTCGCACACCGCGAGCACCGCGGCCGGCAACAACGGTGTCGAAGCGACCGTGGTCGCCGGCGACACCAGCGTCGACTTCAGCAAGATCTCGGGCGTTGCACCGGCCGCCAAGATCGCGGCCTACAAGGCGTGCTACGACGGCCCCGATCCCGCGGTCACGACCGACGACATCTGCGCGCTCAGCGACCTGCTCTCGGCGATCAACCAGTCAGTCAAGGACGGCGTCGACGTCATCAACTATTCGATCGGCGGGGGCGCTGCCACCACGGTGCTCGGCCCGGAGGACATCTCGTTCTTCAACGCCGCGGCAGCCGGCGTCTTCGTCTCCGTCAGTGCGGGCAACTCCGGTCCCGACGCGTCGACGGCCGACCACGCGTCGCCCTGGTACACCACGGTCGCGGCATCCACGATCCCGACCTACGAGGGAACCCTCCAGTTCCCGGGCTTCAGCCACGCCGGCGCGTCGGTCTCGATCCCGGCTGGTCAGACCATCACGGGTCCGTCCGTGTTCGCCGGCGATGCCGGGGTGGTCGGTGCCGTATCTCCCAACCTGTGCCTGCCCAACACGATCGACTCCGCCAAGGTGACGGGAAAGATCGTGGTCTGCGAGCGCGGCAGCAATGCCCGTGTCGACAAGTCCGCGAACGTCAAGGCAGCCGGTGGCATCGGCATGGTGCTCGTCAACGTCACGCCGAACACCGTCGACAACGACTTCCACACGGTGCCGACGATCCACATGCAGTCGATCTACCACGACGCGATCCTCGCGTACGTGCGCAGCGGGGCAGACATGCCGCTGACGCTCGTCGGCGACAACGTCTCGACCGATGTGACCCCGGTGCCCCAGGTAGCCGGCTTCTCGAGCCGTGGTCCCGATCTCGCGGACGGCGCCGACGTGCTCAAGCCCGACATCGCAGCGCCCGGCGTCGCGATTCTCGCGGCCACCAACAACACCGAGGGCTCTGCTCCCACCTGGAACTTCCTCTCGGGTACGTCGATGGCTGCACCCCACATCGCGGGCCTCGCAGCGCTCTACCTGAGCGTGCACCCCACTGCCACTCCGGCCGAGATTAAGTCCACGATGATGACCACCGCCTACAACACCGTGAATGAGGATGGCTCGACCAACGTCGATCCCTTCACTCAGGGTGCCGGGCAGGTCGACGCGCGCAAGTATTTCTCGCCGGGCCTGGTCTACCTCAACGGGGTCTCGGACTGGTTCGCCTACCTCGCCGGCGTCGGCCTCGACCAGGGTGTGGGGGTGGCGGCCATCGATCCGAGCGACCTGAACCTGGCATCGATCGGCATCGGGTCGCTGTCGAAGAAGCAGACCGTGACCCGCACGGTGACCGCTACTCAGGCGGGCACGTACACCGCGTCGGTGAGCGGGATGACCGGCGTCGATGTCACGGTCTCGCCCTCGACGTTCACGGTCGCCGCGGGTGCCACACAGACGTTCACGGTGACGATCGAGAACAAGACCGCTCCGGTCGAGCAGTGGACGAGCGGGTTCCTGACATGGACGAGTGGATCGACCGCCGTGCGTTCGCCGATCGCCGTGCAGCCGGTGACGGCAGATGCCCCGGCCGAGGTCGCGGGCAAGGCGATCGCGGGCAGCACCGACGTGACGATCACGCCGGGGCTGAACGGCCAGCTGCCGCTGAAGCTCAGCGGTCTGGGCGCGTACACACTGCTCTCCGATCCCGCCAACCCGGTGCCCGGGCACTCGGGCAACGAGAACTCGGGCGACGCGGACGGCAATGTCACCTGGTTCGTCGACGTGCCCGCCGGCACGACGCTGTCGCGGTTCTCGCTGGACTCGTCGGATGACACCGGCAGCGACCTCGACCTCTACGTGTACCGGGTGGTCAGCAAGACCGACACCCGCTACTACGAGAAGTGGCAGTCCGCGACCGGTTCGGCCGACGAGCAGGTGACGGTCGACAACCCGACCGCGGGCGTCTACATGGTGCAGACGAACGTCTACCTGACCTCCGGTCCGACGACGTTCGACACCACGTACGCCAACGTCGTCCCCGGTGGTGCGGGCTCGTTCACAGCGACACCCAACCCCCTGCCGGTGACGCAGGGCACGCCCGCGACGTACACACTCGGGTGGTCGGGACTCACCGCGAACACGAAGTACCTGGGCGTGGTCGGCTACGGTGACTCGTCGGTGCGCACCGTGCTCACCGTCGATGCGGGGGCGACCCCTCCGGCGGCGACTGTGGCGCCCGTGATCTCGGGAGAGCCGAAGGTCGGCAAGACTCTCAAGGCGACCGCGGGTACGTGGGATCCGGCAGCGGTGACTCTGGCGTACCAGTGGCTGCGTGACGGTCAGCCGATTCACGGCGCGACGGGCACGTCGTACAAGGTGGTCACAGCGGACGTCGGAACCACTCTCACGGTGCGGGTCACCGCCACCGCTGACGGCAACGTCAACCCAGGCTCGGCGGTGAGCAATGGGCTGTTCGTGAAGTTCGGCTCGCACACCTCGGTGTCGATGAACCGCTACATCGGAACGTCGTC
>JAHIOK010000444.1 GCA_018895315.1 Actinomycetota bacterium
GCACGGTAATCGAGGAGCACATCGTTCTGGAAGATCGCGATCGGCTGCGGCTCGAGCTCTTCGCGGAAGTAATCCACGAGCCCCGAGGCCGCAGAGCCCGCATCGGTGAACCCGGTGAGCGCCATGACGAGCGGCAGCCCTGAGGGCACCGCGGGCGCGGATGCGGACCACTCGTACAGCGACATGGGGAGAGCCATGACTCAACTCTACGAGCCGCGCTCGTCACCCAGACGCGGTCCCGCTCACAGCGAACAGGACGAACCTAGGATGGAGATCATGCCGTTTCCCGCACTGGCGCGCAGCAGCGCTCCGATCTCAGACATCGACACCGACGCCATCCTCCTCGCTCTCCCACCCCTCGACCGAGATGATTCGCCCGGACTCGAGGAGTGGCCCGGCGTACGCGCCGCACTGGCCTCGGTCGGATTCACCGGCACCGTCGGCACTTTCCATCGCGTGTACGCGCCGGATGCGACGACGATTCCTCTCGCTGTCGTCGGCACGGGCCCCGTTCCCGACACCACCGCCCTGCGCGACGCTGTGGGTACGGGGATACGCCTCCTGACGGGCCACGAGACCGTCCTGGTGGTGGCCCCGGCCGCTGACCCCGCCCTTGTCAGCGCTGCCGCAGAGGGTGCCGCCTTGGGCGGCTATTGGTTCGACGGGTACAAGACGAATTCACCCAAGCGACGCGCATCTCACGTCATCGTCCACGGCGCCGAGATCACGGACGACGACCTCTCGACCGCCTCCGCGGTCGCCGATGCGGTCGCCCTCGTGAAGGACCTGGTCGCCATCCCGGCCGAATGGCTCGGACCGCAGGACTTCGCCGACCGTGCCGTCTCGTCCGTCTCTGACCTCCCGGTCGAGGTCACGGTGCTCGACGAGGTGCAGCTTCAGGAGGCCGGCTACGGCGGCATCTTGGGTGTCGGCCAGGGTTCGGATCGGCCACCGCGTCTCGTCCGGGTGGACTACGCACCTGAAGGCGCTGAGCGTCACGTCGCGCTGGTGGGCAAGGGCATCACCTTCGACACGGGCGGCCTCTCGCTCAAACCAGCGGGCTCGATGGTCGGCATGAAATACGACATGTGCGGCGCCGCCACAGTGCTCGCCGTGGTCCGCGCAGCCGCGGCCCTCGCGCTGCCGGTGCGCGTCACCGGTTGGCTCTGCATCGCCGACAACATGCCGTCCGGCCGCGCGATCCGCCCGGGCGACGTGCTCCGAATCCTCGATGGCTCCACCGTCGAAGTGCTCAACACGGATGCCGAAGGCCGCCTCGTGCTCGCAGACGGGCTCGTGGCCGCGAGCCGCGAGCATCCCGACCTGCTGGTGGATGTTGCGACGCTGACCGGCGCGATCACGGTGGCGCTCGGCACACGGCACACCGGTGTCATGGGTGGGGACGAAGCCGTGGCCGAATACCTCGCCGCTGCACAGTCGGCAGGCGAGCTCGCCTGGCCGCTGCCCCTCCCGGCGCACATGGTCGACGACCTCGACTCCCCCATCGCCGACCTCGTCAACGCCAAGATCGGCGACCCGGCGGGCGGATCGCTGTTCGCAGGTCTCTTCCTGCGGCACTTCGTGGGCCGCGTCTCCGATGACGCGGACGCGCCACGCATTCCGTGGGTGCACCTCGATATCGCGGGTGTCGGCATGAACAAGGGCGGTGGCTTCGGGTTCACCGACAAGGGCCCGACCGGAGCAAGCGTGCGTTCGCTGGTCGCCCTTCTCACGGGAACGGGGAACTGATGACTGAGCACCGGTTCGACATCGTCGTGCTCGGCGGAGGGAGCGGCGGGTATGCCACCGCACTGCGTGCCGCTGAGCTCGGCAGATCCGTCGCGATCATCGAGAAGGACAAGCTCGGCGGCACCTGTCTGCACCGGGGATGCATCCCCACCAAGGCCTTGTTGCATGCGGCCGAGGTTGCGGATGCAACGCGCGACGCGTTGAGCTTCGGCATCCGCGCGAACTTCGAGAGTGTCGACATCGAGGCTCTGCGCGCTTACCGCGAGGGAATCGTCGCCAAGAAGTTCAAGGGCCTGGAAGGCCTCGTGAAGGCCCGAGGCATCACGGTGGTCTCGGGCTCCGGGCGGGTGGATGCCGCCCGGGCCGTCCACGTCGGGGATGACACCTATCTGGGCACCGACCTCGTGCTCGCGACGGGGTCCTATAGCCGGAGCCTGCCGGGACTCGAGATCGGCGGTCGAGTGATCACGAGCGAGCAGGCACTGGGTCTACCGGAGGTGCCTCGCCGCGTCATCATCCTCGGTGGCGGGGTGATCGGCGTGGAGTTCGCCAGCGTCTGGCGTTCCTTCGGGGCCGAGGTGACGATCGTCGAAGCGCTCGATCACCTCGTTCCGAACGAGGACATCGCGCTCAGCAAGGGACTCGAGCGCGCCTTCCGCAAGCGCGGTATCGCGTTCTCGCTCGGCGTGCGATTCGCCAGCGCATCCCAGACGGACGACACGGTGACCGTGACCCTGGAAGACGGCAAGACGCTGGATGCCGACTACCTCCTGGTCGCCGTCGGACGCGGCCCCGCCACCGACGGCTGCGGATTCGACGAACTCGGCGTGACGTTGGAGCGCGGATTCGTGCTCACCGATGATCGCCTGCGCACCGCCGTCGCACACGTCTGGGCCGTCGGCGATATCGTCCCCGGCCTGCAACTCGCCCACCGCGGCTTCCAACAGGGCATCTTCGTGGCTGAAGAGATCGCCGGCCGTCATCCGGTCGTCGTGCCTGACATCCAGATTCCCAAGATCACGTACTCCAGCCCCGAGGTGGCATCCGTCGGCCTGACCGAGGCCGCGGCCGTGGCCGCCCACGGCGCGGATACGATCGTCTCGTATGAATACAACCTCGCCGGCAACGGCAAGAGCGAGATCATCGGCAC
>JAHIOK010000445.1 GCA_018895315.1 Actinomycetota bacterium
AGCAGCGTGTCGCCGGCGCGCACATCGAGCGAACGTAGCGCTTGGTAGGCGGTGGAGGCGGGTATCCCGAGAGCGGCGCCTTCCGCTGCCGACACCTGGGGCGGTCGCTGCTGTAGGCGGGTGGCGGCCACGACGACATCGGTCGCGTAGACCCCCGAAGCTCCGAAGATCACGACCTCGTCACCCGCCCGAAATCCGTCCACGCCCTCGCCGACCGCCGTGACGACGCCCGCGCCGTCGCTGCCTGCCCCACGGGGCGTCGTGATCGCACCCGAGTCGCGGAAGCCGCTGCGGAGCTTCCCGTCGATGGGATTGACTCCGGCTGCCTCGATCCGCACGGCCACCTCGCCGGGTGCAGGTGCCGGTGTCGGGACCTCGGCCAGGACGAGGACCTCGGGACCGCCGAACTGCGTGTACTGGATCGCGTGTGCCATGCCCGAATCAACGCCCTCCCCACGCGCCTATTCCCGTGGCTGGTCGTTCCACCTCGCGTCGAGCGCACGACGTCGCGTCGAGCGCACGACTTCGCCCTGCAGGCATCCTGTGCGCTCGGCGGCACGTCGTGCACTCGGCGATGAGGTGAGGGTGACCGGGAGGGTCATGCCTCGCGCAGAGCCTTTTGGATGCGGGGGAGCGAGACGGCCTCAGCCGTGCCGAGGCGCTGGGCGAAGAGGCTCACGCGATATTCCTCGAGCAGCCACCGCACGTGCACGAGGTGCGCCGGGGCGTCGGCGGCGGACGGGATGGTGCCGCCGGCCTCCGCGTACAGCGCCGCGGCGCGCTCGAATTCGGTGAGCCAGGCGCGGTCGCGGCCGGCGTTGTCAGCGAGGCCCTGCAGGCGCACCAGGCCGCCCTGCAAGTACCGCGGGAGATGCGCGAGTCGGGCGATTCCCGTGCGGGCGACGAAGCCCGGGAAGATGAGCCCGGCGAGCTGGCCCCGCAGATCGTTGAGGGGTCCGAGCAGCGCCATGCTGGTCTGCGCCTTGAGGGTGCGCTCCACATCGCGAGAGGCCGTGAGGATGCGGGCGGTCAGCGACACGCACGCGAACAGCTCGTCCACCACGGCCGCGGAGAACGCGTCCCGCACCCGGTCGAAGTCTGCGCGGGTGCGGACGACCCCGGAGGCAATGGTGCGCGAGATGACGGCATCCGCCACCGCCACCCGGCAGTCTTCGATCAGCGCCTTCGCGGACGGGTAGGGCGATGCCGCGAGAGCGAGCTTCTCGGCGGAGGTGAGGTGCTCCAGCACGTAGGCGGTCGGAGAGGCGACGGCGAGCAGCACCAGCCGGCGCACGGCAGCACGCGTCTCGCGCGTCGCCGCTTCGGGGGTGGTGTGGATGCGCAGAGAGACACTCGTTCCGTCGTCCACGAGTGCGGGGTACCCGCGCACGACGCCGCCGGCCACTCTCGTGTCGATCTGTGGCGGAAGGTCGCCGACATCCCACGTGGTGATGCCCGAACGTTCGGTGATCGCCGGCCCCGGGGCCGCAGGTGCGGGCATCGATGCGGGTCCACTCCTTCGCTCGCGCGAGGAGGGCGCTCCGGTCAGCGATTTCGCGACCGACGTGCGAGCGCGTCCGGCGAGGCGATCCTGCAGCGCGGCAAGGTCGCGGTCGGAGCCCACCGCGCGCCCACGCTCATCGACCGCGCGGAACGACATCTGCAGGTGCGATGGCACCCGCTCGAGGTCGAAGTCGGCGGCGGTGACCGGCTGATTCGCCACGCGTTGCACGAGCGCGGCGAGGGCGTCGAGCAATCGAGTCGACACAACGCCGTCGCGCACTTCCGGTCCCGCAGCGGCCAGGTCACCGGAGAATCGCGCGGCCCAGTCGGCGGCCGGGACGACGTTGCGGCGGATCACCTTCGGCAGCGCACGCAGGAGACCGGCGATGAGTTCGTCGCGCAGACCGGGTACCTGCCAGTCGAAGCCATCCGGCCGCAGCTGTGCAAGCAGCGCGAGCGGGACGACGACCGTAACTCCGTCATCGGGTGCACCGGGCTCGAAGCGGTAGGCGAGGGAGAGCACCTGGTCGCCCTGGCGCCACCGGGTCGGGAAATCCCGTTCGTCGGCACGCGAAGCGTCGTCGACCAGGTCGGCTTCGCTGAGGTCGAGCAGCTGCGGGGTGCGCGACGAGGCATCTCGCCACCAGGCCTCGAAGGAACGCAGGTCGAAGACATCGTGCGGAACGCGTCCGGCGTAGAACGCGTAGACGGCCTCGTCGCCCGCGAGGATGTCGCGGCGGCGCTCGCGCTCCTCGACCTTCTCGAGCCGGCGACGTAGTTCGAGGTTGCGCCGCGCGAAGGCGGTGAGCCGCTTGTCGAGGGAGGACGGGTCCCAGTCCTCCTCGACGAGGGCATGCCGGATGAACATCTCCCGCGCCAGCGGACGATCGATGCGCGCGAGCTGGATGCGGCGGCGCGGGATGATCTCGACGCCGAACAGCGTCACCTTCTCCGCTGCCACGGCGGCCCCGGCATCCTTGGACCAGTGCGGGTCGCTGACCTGACGCTTGACGAGGTCACCGGCGAGGGATTCCGCCCACGCCGGGTCGATCGCCGCGACCGTCCGCGCGTACAGCCGGGAGGTCTCGACGAGCTCGGCGGCCATGACGGCCTGCGGGCTCTTCTTCTTGAGCCCCGAACCGGGGAAGATCGTGAACCGGGCATTCCGAGCGCCGATATACGCGGCAGGGGCGGGGCGTTTCGAATCGGACTTCGTGCTGCTCCCGGACGTGCGGGTGTCGAGCACGCCGATGTGCGAGAGCAATCCCGCCAGAATCGCTTTGTGCACGAGGTCGGGGTCGGCGCCGTCAACGACTGCTTCGGCGCGCGGTGCTTTCGAGAGGGCGCCGAGCTGCCGGTGCACGTCGAACCACTCGCGCACGCGGACGTAGTTGAGGTACTCGCTGCGGCACAGACGCCGGAATGCGCTCGATCCGAGTTCGGCCTGCTGTTCCTGGAGGTGATTCCAGAGGTTGAGCAGGCTCAAGAAGTCGCTGGTCGGGTCGGTGAAACGGGCGTGGAGCCGGTCGGCGGCCTCGCGGTGCTCCTCGGGGCGTTCGCGCACGTCCTGGATCGACATCCCGGCGACGATCGCGAGGACCGCGGCTCGGACCTCGGGGTCTTTCGCCTCGATCAGCATCCGCGCGAACCGTGGGTCGATCGGCAGTCGAGAGATCTGTCGCCCGATGTCGGTCAGCGTGTTCTTGTCGCGAAGCTGAGTGACAGCGCCGAGCTCGACGAGCAGGTCGAATGCGGCCTTCACCCCCCGCGAGTCCGGCGGGGTGAGAAACGGGAACGCGGTGATGTCGCCGAAGCCGAGCGAGAGCATCTGCAGGATGACGGCGGCCAGGCTCGTGCGGAGAATCTCCGGTTCGGTGAACTCGGGGCGCGCCTCGAAGTCGTCTTCGCTGTACAGGCGGATCGCGATGCCGGGCGAGGTGCGTCCGGCGCGCCCCGAGCGCTGCTGTGCCGAAGCCTGCGAGATCGCCTCGATCGGCAGCTGTTGGATCTTGGTGCGATGGCTGTAGCGCGAGATGCGCGCAGTGCCGGTGTCGATGACGTAACGGATGCCCGGCACCGTGAGGCTCGTCTCGGCGACGTTGGTGGCGAGGATCACACGGCGCCGCACCCCGGGCACACGCGACTTCTCGAACACTCTGTGCTGGTCTGCGGCGCTGAGTCGTCCGAACAGGGGAAGGACCTCGGTGGGTGTGGCATCTTTCGCGTATGCGCCGCGGACCGCGTCGACGGCATCCCTGATCTCGGCCTCCCCGGGAAGGAACACCAAGACGTCGCCGGGGGCTTCGCGGTCGAGTTCGCGCAGAGCGGTCACGATCGCGTCAACGTCGTCGGAAGAATCGGATGCCCCGGGACGGGTCTTCTCCGCAGCTGCGGAGGGGTCGCCTTCTCCCTCGGGCACGGGCGAGCGGTACCGTACCTCGACGGGGTAGGTACGGCCCGAGACCTCGATGATCGGCGCCGGCGTGCCCGCGGCATCCGCGAAGTGCTTCGCGAAGCTCTCGGGATCGATCGTCGCCGAGGTGACGATGACCTTGAGGTCGGGACGCTGGGAGAGGATGCGTCGCAGATATCCGATGAGGAAGTCGACGTTCAGCGACCGCTCGTGGGCCTCGTCGATGATGATCGTGTCGTAGCGGCGCAGAAGGCGGTCGCGGTGGATCTCGTTGAGCAGGATGCCGTCGGTCATCAGGGCGATCCGGGTGTCTTCGCTGACCTTGTCGGTGAAGCGCACCTTGTAGCCGACGGTCGTGCCGAGCGGAACGGCGAGCTCTTCCGCGATGCGCTCGGCGATCGTGCGGGCGGCCAGGCGTCGCGGCTGCGTATGGGCGATGCGGGTGCGGCCGAGCTCGAGGCAGATCTTGGGCAGCTGCGTCGTCTTACCCGAGCCTGTCGCCCCGGCGACGATCACGACCTGGTGGCCCTCGATCGCGCGCGCGATCTCGTCCCGTGCGGCGCTCACCGGCAGCTCGGGAGGGTAGAAGATCACGGGTTCGGGGGAGGACATAGCCTTCGATCGTATCGCGGTCCGTCCGGCACGCTCTCGGCCCGGGCGAGCGAGCCGGATGCCGGTCTCGAGCCAGCCGGTCTCCCTCGGAGGCTCTTAGGCTGGAGACATGACGATTCCGAACATCACCCTCAATGACGGCCAGACGATCCCGCAGCTCGGGTTCGGTGTATTCAAGGTCGATCCGGCCGAAACCGAGCGCATCGTGTGGGACGCGCTGGAGGCGGGCTATCGCCACATCGACACGGCGGCGATCTACGGGAATGAGTCCGGCGTCGGAGCGGCGATCGCCAAGAGCGGTATTGCGCGCGACGAGCTCTTCATCACGACCAAGCTCTGGAACGACCGGCAGAAGGGTGATGACCCCCATCGCGCGCTCGACGAGAGCCTGGAGAAGCTCGGACTCGACCAGGTCGACCTCTATCTTGTGCACTGGCCGGCGCCGGCCAACGGCAACTATGTCAATGCGTGGGAGCGGCTCATTGAACTTCGCGACGCCGGCAAGACCCGCAGCATCGGCGTATCGAATCACCTGCCCGAGCACCTCGAGGCGATCATCGCGGCAACCGGCGTCACACCCGCCGTGGATCAGATCGAGCTGCACCCGGCCTACCAGCAGCGTGACGTCACCGACTATGCGGCCGCGCGCGACATCCGCATCGAAGCGTGGGGTCCGCTCGGTCAGGGCAAGTACCCGCTGTTCGAGGAGGAGCCCGTCGCCCTGGCCGCCCAGGCTCACGGAAAGTCACCCGCACAGGTAGTGCTGCGCTGGCACCTCCAGCAGGGCTACATCGTCTTTCCGAAGTCCAACAGCTCGGCCCGCATCCGCGAGAATCTCGATGTGTTCGACTTCACTCTTACCGGGGATGAGCAGGCCGCAATCACGGCTCTCGAGCGCGGCCACCGCGTGTCGGCACACCCCTCCGAAGTGAACTGATGGCCAATCCCGAGCCGGCGAGGTTGCTTTTAGCTAGAAAGACTAGATACTTGTCTCGTTAGCTGTC
>JAHIOK010000446.1 GCA_018895315.1 Actinomycetota bacterium
ATCCGAGGGGGAGTTGGCACTCGAGGAGCGGCCGACCCCGACCCCGGGGTACAAGGAAATCCTGATCGAGACCGCGGCCGTCGGCCTCTGCGGCACCGACACCCACGTGTTCGACGGTGAGTTCGAAGGAACCGTCTTCCCCCTGGTTCCCGGCCATGAAGCCACCGGCACGATCGTCGCCCTCGGCGAGGGCGTGAATGATGGGGTCTTCGACTTCACGGTCGGCGACCACGTCGCGGTGAACCCCAGCACGACGTGCGGTGAGTGCGAGTTCTGCCAGAACGGGCACCAGAACCTCTGCCGGTTCTGGAACGGCCTCGGCGTCGTCGCATCGGACGGCGCGTCCCAGCAGTTCTTCACCGCCCCCGCGGGAAACGTCCACACCCTCAAGCCCGAGACCGACCTCTACCAGGCGGCCCTCATCGAACCGCTCGCCTGCGCGATTCGCGGGTGGGATGTCCTCCCACGCCGCCTCGGCGACCACGTGCTCGTCTACGGAGCCGGCACCATGGGTCTGCTCATGGCTCAGCTCGCGCGCCGGGCCGGCGCAGCGACAGTGACCATCGTCGATCTCAACGAAGCGCGACTGCAGACGGCGGCGGAATGCGGCATCGAGCTGCGGTACACGAGCGCCGACCAGGCATCGCGCGAGAAGTGGGACGTCGTCATCGACTGCACGGGCAACATCCGCGCGATCGAGGACGGACTGACCCGCGTGAAGCCCGCCGGGTTCTTCCAGAACTTCGGCGTCGCCCCCGCAGACCGCACGGCTAACTACTCGCCGTTCCGGGTCTACCGCGATGAGATCTCGATCGTCGGCACCATGGCCGTCCTCAATTCTTTTGGGCGTGCGGTGGAACTGTTCGAAGCCGGCGCGATCAATGCCCCGGCGATGATCAGCCATTCCTTCGTACTCGACGACTATGCCGAGGCGTTGGAGATGTTCCGCAAGGGCGAGGGACGCAAGCTCCAGATCCGTCCCAACGACACACAGTCCCGGGTGCTCCTGTGACCGCGGCGAGCACGACCGCGCGGGGCGCACGAACCCGCCGGACGAAGCTCTCGAAGGGCGCGAAGCGCGGAATCTGGATCGGCATCGTTGTCCTCGTGCTGCTCGCGATGGTTTTGGGCACCAAGGTCGTGTCCAATGGCGATCCGATCGCACAGGGCACCCAGAGCTTCGACGCCGCCACTTTCGGCGCGGAGAACTTCCCCAAGGTGCAGGAGGGTGTGACCTCACGGGCGAAGGATGCCGTGACGATCGCCGACGCGATCGCCGCGGACAAGACCGCCGCGGCCTCAAAGTTCGCGGTGCAGAGTTCGGGCGGGCCCGTGTTCAGCGTCAGCTTCACGGGAGTGGTCGGCAAGGGCCAGTCCGGCATCTACGCCGTCGCCGTTCCCGGCGCGCCCGCCGATCTGCTGATCCGCGTGCAGACCGGGCCGGCGATCAACGGGACCGAACTGCGTGACGCGACGGGAGACATCCAGTTCGGTCAGTTCAAGAACCAGATCGACTACCAGGATGCTGCGGCTGCGCTGAACGACCAGCTCAAGACCGCGGTACTCGGCGGGATCGACACCGCGGCCCTGGAGGGCAAGACGGTCACGGTCACCGGGGCGTTCACGCTGATCAACCCTGCCGCATGGCTCGTGACCCCGGTCGAGATGAGCGTGAAGTGAGCAACGCAGCGGACGACATCGTTCTCGAAGCACGGAACGTCGTGAAGACGTACGGCGGAACGCGTGCGCTGAAAGGCGTCAACTTCGAGATCCGCCGGGGGACGGTGACCACCTTGTTCGGTGAGAACGGAGCGGGGAAGTCGACGCTCATGAAGATCCTCTCCGGCGTCGAGCGGCTCACCTCGGGAGAGATCGTGCTGGACGGCGAAGCGGTCGTCTTCCAATCCACCACCGATGCCAGAGAGCGCGGCATTTCGATCATCCATCAGGAGCTGAGTCTCGCGCCCAACCTGTCCGTGCGCGACAACATCTTCATGGGCCGGGAGATCACCGGAGCGTTCGGTGTGGACTTCGGCGAGGAGACGCGGCAGACCCGCGCGCTTCTGGACGAGCTGAAACTGCCGATCGATCCCGACACGATCGTGTCCGATCTCCGCGTCGGCCAGCAGCAGATCATCGAGATCGCACGCGCGCTCTCGGTGAACTCGCGCATCCTCATCATGGACGAACCGACTTCTGCGCTCGCCGCCGCGGAGGTGGAGGTGCTCTTCGGCATCATCCACGAGCTCACCGCGCGTGGAGTCGCGATCGTCTACATCTCCCACCACCTCGAGGAAGCACTCGAAGTGACCGATCACGCGGTCGTGCTCCGTGACGGAGCCATGACGGCGCGCGGCGAACGCAGTGAAATCGACCTCGAGTGGATCGTGCGCAACATGGTCGGCGAGAACTTCGACCTCGGCTCGCCGCCGGAAGGGGCGCTCGGAGAGGTAGTACTCGGTGTGCACAACGCCCGAGTGCTCGACCCGGAGAACTCAGCCCGCGCCATCGTCAACGGCATCGATCTCGAGGTGCGGGCGGGCGAGATCGTCTGTCTGTACGGATTGATGGGGTCCGGTCGCACCGAGCTGCTCGAGGCGATCGCCGGGCGCGTTCCGCTCGCCGGCGGCGAGCTCACCCTTGATGGGCGGGTGCTCGGCCCCGAGTCGATCGCTGAGCGCATCGAGCGTGGCATCGGCCTCGTTCCCGAAGATCGCCAGCGCGATGGGCTCGTGCAGACGATGACGGTCGGTGCGAACCTGACCCTTGCGAGTCTCAAGGATTGCCTGGTGAACGGTGCGCTCTCGCCTCGCCGAGAGCGCGCGCTCGCCGATGAGCTGATCCGCGACGTGACCGTCAAGACCTCGGGCCCGGACGCCCTGATCGGGTCCCTGTCCGGAGGCAACCAGCAGAAGGTCGTCATCGGCAAGGTGCTGGCCACTGCCCCGCGGGTGATGCTCCTCGACGAACCGAGCCGGGGCATCGATGTCGGCGCGAAGGGCGAGGTGTTCCGACTGCTCGCCTCCCGGGCCGAAGAAGGTCTGGCGGTCGTGTACTCCACGTCCGAAGTGGGCGAGTGCCTCAGCATCGCGCATCGGATCATCGTGTTGCGCCGTGGCCGGATCTCGGCCGAGTTCGGCGCCGATGCGACGAAGGAAATGATCATGGCTGCCTCGGGTGAGGCCGTCGCAGCCTGACCTCAGGCTGAAGAAACGGATCGGACAATGACGACGACAACCACCACCGCGATCATCCAGTCGCGGAAGAAATTCTCACTGACCAAGGTCTTGATCGAGGGCCGCGCGTTCCTCGCGCTCATTCTCATCATCGTGGTCTTCTCACTGCTTTCCCCGAACTACTTCACCATCGAGAACCTCCTGATCATGGCGTCGCACGTGGCGATCTACGCCCTGCTCGGCATGGGCATGCTCATGGTGATCCTGAACGGCGGTATCGACCTCTCGGTGGGCTCGACGCTGGGCTTCTCCGCGATCATCGCCGGATACCTGATGCAGGGCGTGCCGCTCAACATCTTCGGCGTCACCCTCTTCCCGAGCGTGCCCGTGGTCGTCGTGCTCTCGCTCGGAGTGGGTGCGCTCGTGGGGTTCGTGAACGGAATACTCATCTCCCGCTTCAAGGTGGCACCGTTCGTGGCCACCCTCGGCATGCTCTACGTCGTCCGCGGATTCGCGCTGCTGATGACCAACGGGCTCACCTACAACAACCTCGCAGGCAAGCCCGAGCTGGGCAATACCGGGTTCGAGTGGCTCGGCTTCAACCGCGTTCTCGGAATTCCGATCGGCGTGCTCATCATGGCCGTCATTGCGCTCATCCTGGGCTACGTGCTCAGCCGGACGATCTTCGGTCGGTGGCTGTACGCCTCGGGTGGCAACGAGCGTGCGGCGGAACTCTCGGGCGTGCCGGTGAAGCGCGTGAAGATCTGGGTGTACGTGATCTCGGGTGTCTGCGCCTCGATCGCCGGACTCATCCTCGCCTCCACCCTCACCAGTGCGAGCCCCACGGCCGGAAATACCTACGAACTGACGGCGATCGCGGCCGTCGTCATCGGCGGCGCCGCTCTCACCGGCGGTCGCGGCACGATCCGGGGCACTCTTCTCGGCGCGTTCGTGATCGGCTTCCTCTCGGATGGCCTGGTCATCGTGGGCGTCTCCGCCTACTGGCAGATGGTCCTCGTCGGCGCGGTGATCGTCATCGCCGTCCTGCTCAACACCCTGCAGTACGGTCGGCGTCCCAAAGCGGCTGCGCCCAGCACCCCCGCCGCTCCGCCCAGCACCCCCGCCGCTCCGCCCACACTCGCAGCAACCACTGCCACTCCACCGTCGGGCCAGGCCCCCTCGGCGTAAGTCGAGAACACTCCCTGCTCCGTCACCCGGCTTCGCAACGTCGCTGCCGGTCCCATCCCAGAAAGGACACATCACATGATGCGCAAGAAGGCACTCGCGGCACTCGCTGCCGCAGGGGCGCTCATCCTCGGTCTCACGGCTTGTTCCGGTGGCAGCACCGGATCCGCGTCGGCCGGAGGGGAGACCGGCAAGGCCGGTGGTCTCATCACGATCATCGTCAACGACCCGGCCAACCCGTATTGGAAGACCGAGGGCGATATCGCTGCGTCGACCGCCAAGGGTCTCGGATACGAGGCCACCGTCGGCGCGCACAAAGGCGACACCAACACCGAGAACACCCTGATCGACACCGCGATCGCCAACAAATCCGTGGCGATCATCCTGGACCCGGCCAACGCCGATGGGTCGATCGCCGCGGTGAAGAAGGCCAATGCGGCCGGTATCCCGGTGTTCCTCGTCAACGCCGAGATCAACGAGTCGGGGCTCGCGAAGGCGCAGCTCGTGTCGAACAACGCTCAGGGCGCCGCGATCGGCGCGCAGGAGTGGGTGAAGCAGATGGGGGAGAAGGGCAGCTACGTCGAACTTCTCGGCGCTCCATCCGACAACAACGCCCAGACGCGATCGAACGGGTTCGCCACGGTCATCAGCCAGTACCCGGCACTCGTCAAGGCAGGCGAGCAGGTCGCTGACTGGGATCGCACCAAGGGTCACGACAAGATGCAGTCGCTGCTGCAGTCCAACCCGTCGCTGAACGGCGTCATCGCAGGCAACGACGAGATGGCGCTCGGCGCGGTCGCTGCCCTCAAGGAGGCCGGCAAGCTCAGTGGCGTCGTGGTGGGCGGTTTCGATGGAGCCCCGGATGCCGTGACCGCAGTCACCAATGGGGAGATGGCCTATACGGTGCTGCAGCCGGTCGCGGTCTTCTCGGAGAAGGCGGTTCAGATGGCGGATGAGTTCATCCGCACCGGCACCGCTCCCTCCCCGGAGAAGCAGTCCTTCGACTGCATCCTCATCACCAAGGACAACGTCGCCAAGATGACCGGCGCGTTCACCTACTCCGGATAGCACCTCTCGCCGTCGTCACCGTCGCCTTCCGTGGGCGGTGGCAGAAGGGGACGGATGCCGTCCGGCATCCGTCCCCTTTCCTCCGTCATGAAAGAGATCATGAGCTACGTACTGAACGATCCCGCAGAGTTCGCCGACGAGTCGGTCACCGGATTCGTCGCCGCCCATCGTCACCTCGTGCGCAGAGTGCCCGGTGGCATCGCACGCACCTCCGCGGTTCCGACCGGACAGGTTGCGGTCGTGATCGGAGGCGGTTCGGGCCACTACCCGGCCTTCGCCGGATTCGTCGGGGAAGGCCTCGCCCACGCGGCCGTGCTGGGAAACATCTTCGCCTCCCCGAGTGCGCAGCAGGTCTACACCGTCGCCAAGGCCGTCGCGACCGAGGCCGGCGTCCTGCTGAGCTACGGAAACTACGCGGGCGACGTTCTCAACTTCGATCAGGCACAGGCGCGATTGAACGCCGAGGGCATCCCCTGCCGCACGGTGCGGGTCACGGACGACATCTACAGTGCGTCGCTCGACGAGGCCGAGAAGCGTCGAGGCATCGCCGGCGATCTCGCGGTCTTCCGCGCGGCGGCGTGGGCATCTGGGCAGGGCTGGGACCTCGCCGCGGTCGAATCATTCGCCGCACGGGCCAACCACCGCACCCGCTCCCTCGGCGTCGCGTTCTCGGGATGCACGCTGCCCGGCGCAGACGCGCCGCTGTTCACCGTTCCTGCGGGGCGGATGGCGGTGGGAATGGGAATACACGGTGAGCCGGGGATCGACACCCGGCCGGTGCCGACCGCGCGCGAGCTGGCGGCACTCCTCGTGGACGCGCTGCTGGCGGAGCGCCCCGCGGAGATCGCCTCGGTCGATGGATCACAGGTCGCCATCGTTCTCAACGGGCTCGGATCCGTAAAGTCCGAAGAACTCTTCGTCATCTTCGGCACGATCGCCGAACTGCTCGAGTCGGCGGGTGCGACGATCGTCGACCCCGAGGTCGGCGAGTTCGTGACCAGCTTCGAGATGGCCGGTGTGTCACTCACGTTGTCCTGGCTGGACGACGATCTGGCCGCCGCATGGCGGGCCCCCGCGTACGGCGCGGGCTACCGCAAGGGAAGCGTCACACAGACGGGCGCAGCCCTCCTCGGCGACGAAGTCGATTCGGCCGCATTCCGCACGATCCCCGCCGCAAGCGAAGAGTCGATCAGGGCGGGAGCGGTCGTCCGCGGAGCGATCTTCGCCATTCGCGACGTCATCGATCGTGAGGCGGACGAACTTGGCCGCCTCGACGCGGTGGCCGGTGACGGCGACCACGGTATCGGGATGCAGCGGGGCGCGCGAGCCGCAGCAGATGCGGCGAACGTCGCGGTGGCGCGGGGGGCGGGGGCCGGCACCGTCCTGTGCCTCGCGGGTGACGCGTGGGCCGATAGGGCCGGCGGAACCTCGGGGGCGCTATGGGGTGCCGGGCTTCGGGTGGCCGGTGAACGCATCGGCGACGAGGCGGCTCCCGACGTTGCCGCTGTGGCGGACGCCCTGGATGCGGCCCGTGCGCACGTGCAGGGCTTCGGGAAGGCCGTCGTCGGCGACAAGACGCTCGTCGACGCGCTCGTCCCCTTCACCCGGAGTCTCAGCAACGCCGCGGCCGCGGGCGATTCGCTCGTTGCGGCCTGGGACGAGTCGGCGCGAGCAGCCACCGCGGCGGCGGATGCGACGGCCGACCTCCTCCCGCGCATGGGACGAGCGAGGCCGCACGTCGAGAAGAGCCTCGGCACGCCCGACCCCGGGGCGATCTCCTTCGCCCTTGCAATGACAGCCGTGGCGGCCGTTCTGGCCGAAGACACCGAGAGCAAGGAGTGATCATGAGTCGCACGTGGCGGATCGCCATCGGGTCGGATGACGCCGGCTACGAGTACAAGGAAGCGCTGAAGGCCGACCTCCAGAACGACCCTCGCGTGGCAGAGGTCGTCGATGTCGGTGTGGCTGCTGATGGACACGCACCCTATCCCCGGGTGGCGATCGAGGCAGCAGAGCGCATCCGCGACGGCCGAGTGGATCGAGCGCTGCTCGTGTGCGGTACCGGTCTCGGCGTTGCCATCGCTGCCAACAAGGTGCCCGGGGTGCGTGCTGTCACGGCGCACGACAGCTACAGCGTCGAACGCAGCGTCCTCAGTAACAACGCCCAGGTGCTGACCTTCGGGCAGCGGGTCATCGGGCTGGAGCTCGCTCGCCGACTGGCCCGGGAGTGGCTCGCCTACGAGTTCGACGACTCTTCCGCCTCCGCAGAGAAGGTCGACGTGATCACGGGCTACGAGCTGACCGGTACTTGTGGCTGAGTACGCGAGAACCGAACCAGGGGAGGATGGTTCTGGATCTTCGGTCATCCTCGGGGTGAGCCTCAAGCTGTACATGGACGTGCCCGACTCCGTCGCCTGGGCGCGATCGGTGGCCACGATCGCACGGGGTACATCGTCGGTGCGCGAGCGCAGAGTGCGGCTGTTCGTCCTTCCCTCCCTCCCTGCGGTCGAAGCGGTGCGGCGGGAGCTCAGGGGCACCGGGGTGGAGGTCGGTGCGCAGGACCTCCACTGGGAAGACCGAGGCGCGTACACCGGTGCTGTCAGCGGCACCGATCTGTACGCGACCGGAAGCCGCTTCGTCGAGGTGGGGCACGCGGAGCGCAGGCACATCTTCGGAGAAGGCGATGACGTCGTGCGTCGTAAACTCGCTGCCGCCGTGCGCAACGGGCTGACCCCCGTGCTGTGCATCGGTGAGTCCGAATCGACCGGTCCCGATGTCGCGGCGCAATACTGCGTGGCGCAGTTGGCGGCGGCATTGGCCGGCGTAGACCCATCGATCGCTCCGACAGCCGTGGTCGTCGCCTATGAGCCGGAGTGGGCGATCGGTCAGCCGACTGCTGCTCCTGCAGACCACGTGCGCATCGTGGTGCAGGCACTCAAAGCACGTCTCCGCGAGGAAGCATGGATCTCGCACGCGTCGGTGATCTACGGAGGAAGCGCGCAGCGCGGCACGCTGAGCGAGCTCGGCGACACCATCGACGGGCTGTTCTTGGGTAGATTCGCTCACGACCCTACCGAGTTGGCACGCATTATCGATGAAGCGGCCGAAGTGGCCTGAGGGACGGAGAACGAACGCGCATGGTTTCTCCTCGCACGCCCGTCGCTGCGGCGGCCAACGGTTCTCGCCAGGATCGCCAGCTGGGTCGTCAGCAATCGATTACCGAAGCAGTCATGGCTGAGGGCAGCGTCCGTATCGAGCAATTGGCGGAGCGCTTCGGAATCAGTGTCATGACCGTGCATCGCGATCTCGACGAACTCGAGTCGAGAGGGTTGCTGCGCAAGAGCAGGGGGATCGCGACCGTGCTCTCCACGGCGCTGGTCGAATCGAGCGACGTCTACCGTTCAGGGCGCCAGCTCGAAGAGAAAGAAGCGATCGCGCTCGCCGCGCTCGAGTTCATCGAGCCGGGTCAGGCGATCACTCTCGACGACTCGACGACGGTCATGCATCTGGTGCCGCACCTGCAGCCGAAAGGCCCGCTGACCGTCATCACCAATACCCTCCCGATCATGGAGCAGCTCCGGATGACGAAGGGGATCGATCTTCTGGGGCTCGGCGGTCAGTACGTCAACTGGTGCTCGGCCTTCATGGGACGCATGACGACGGATGCGATCGCGGCGTTGCGTTCGGATCTCTTCTTCATGTCGACCTCTGCGATCACGGACGACATCGCCTTCCACCAGACCCTCGACACCGTCGACGTCAAACGTGCGATGTTCGAGTCTGCCAGCAAGCGGATTCTGCTCGCAGACCACACGAAGTTCGACAAGCGTGCACTGCACGCGATGCTGCCGCTGTCGGCATTCGACGCGGTGATCGTCGACAGCAGGACGGATGTCTCCCACGTGCGTCGTCTGAGGGATGGGGGCGTGAACGTCGTGGTGGCGAAGAAGCCCTCACCGCGCTGAGCGGCACCCAGGCGGCGCCCGGGCGTCGCGGCGTAGAATTCCGTGTGCCCTCAGACCCGTCCGTCCCCTCGACGCCCGATGCGGAGCCCTCGGATCTCCCTCCCAGCGGCATCGATCCGGCGGATCTCGCGATCACCCTGAAGGTGCTCGCCCAGCTCTCCGCGATCGACGATTCCCACCCCGACTTCACCGCTGTGCGTCATGCGACCGGAAAGATGTACAAGGCCGTGAAGCAGGGTCGGCGCCTGGAGAAGCGCGCCGCCGTCGCGGATGCCGATCGCAGCGTCATCGCGGCGACGGCCACCGGCGCCCCCGACCGCATCGACGACGAGACCCGCGGCATCCCGATCTCGACCGCGACGACCGCCCCCACCGCGGGCACCCTCATCAAAGCGCGCGGCTGCTACATCTGCAAGAGGCCGTACACGGTGGTCGATGCTTTCTACCACCAGCTCTGCCCCGACTGCGCCGCCATGAGCCACGCGAAGCGGGATGCCCGCACCGACCTCACCGGTCGTCGCGCACTGCTGACCGGAGGCCGCGCGAAGATCGGCATGTACATCGCGCTGCGCCTCCTGCGCGACGGCGCGCACACGACCATCACGACCCGCTTCCCCCGCGACGCAGTGCGGCGGTTCAGCAGCCTGCCCGATTCAGGGGAATGGATCCACCGGCTCAAGGTCGTCGGCATCGATCTCCGCGACCCGGCCCAGGTGATCGGCCTCGCCGAGGACGTCGCCGCCGCCGGCACCCTCGACATCCTGATCAACAATGCGACCCAGACGGTGCGGCGCTCGCCGGGTGCCTATCAGCCCCTCGTCGATGCGGAGCTCGCACCGCTGCCGCAGGGTCCGCTGCCCGAACTCGTGACGTTCGGGCACACGAACGACCAGCATCCTCGGGCGCTAGAGAAGTCCGTCGCGGCGCACCCCATCCTCGCCGCAGCGGCCGCCCGCGCCGACGAGCTGACCGAGCAGGCGATGGCGCCGGGTTCCAGTTCGCTCGAGCGCCTGGCCGCGGGCACCGCGATCGACGCCGGCGGGCTCATCCCCGATCTGCACGACGTCAACTCGTGGACGCAGCACGTCGAAGCAGTCGACCCGCTCGAAATGCTCGAGGTGCAGCTCGCGAACACGACGGCCCCGTTCATCCTGGTCTCCAAGCTTCGACCGTCGCTGGCGGCGAGCCCGGCCGCGCGCACGTACGTCGTGAACGTCAGCGCGATGGAGGGCGTGTTCGGTCGTGGCTACAAGGGGCCGGGGCATCCGCACACCAACATGGCCAAGGCGGCGGTGAACATGCTCACCCGCACGAGCGCCCGCGAGATGTTCGAGAGCGACGGCATCCTGATGACGAGCGTCGACACCGGCTGGATCACCGACGAGCGCCCGCACCCGACCAAGGTGCGCCTCGCCGAAGAGGGATTCCACGCCCCGCTCGATCTCGTCGACGGCGCGGCCCGCGTCTACGACCCGATCGTGCGCGGCGAGGCCGGTGAAGACCTGTTCGGCGTCTTCCTCAAGGACTACGCGCCCGGCTCGTGGTGAGGATCCCGCCCCCCGGCAGTCGCGTGGTCGTGCGCTATCTGTTGCCCTCCGGTCAGGCCACCGACGCGCTCGGGATGCTGCTCTCCGCCGATCCCGAGACGCTCGTGGTCGACGGAGTGCGCGGTGTCGAGCGCATTGCGGTGGCCGACGTCATCGCCGCGAAGCCCGTGCCCCCGCCGCCGGA
>JAHIOK010000447.1 GCA_018895315.1 Actinomycetota bacterium
CGCCTCGTCGATCATCGCGAGCATGTTGTCGGTGCCGGTGCGCGTGCCGACGGATGCCGCGGCGGCGCGCATCGCGGCGAGCCGCGATTCATCCGCCAACAGGGGAATCACACCAGAGCGCACGCGATCGCCCGTGAATTCGGCATCCGGAATCAGGGTCGCAGCCCCTGCAGCCACCGCCGACGCCGCATTCAGCCGCTGTTCGCCGTTGCCGACCGCGTAGGGCACGTACACGGCAGGGATGCCGAGGGCGCTGATCTCACTGACGGTCGCCGCACCGGAACGCGACACGATGACGTCAGCCAGGGCGAAAGCGAGGTCCATCCGGTCGACGTAGCGGCGCAGCGCGTATCCTGGAACACCGGGATCAGAAAGTTCGGACCGCTCGCCCGTCACATGAAGCAGCTGCCAGCCGGCTTCGAGGACATCGCCCCACGCGTCGGCGAATGCCTCGTTCAGTCGCTGTGCGCCGAGCGATCCGCCGAACACGAGCAGGGTCGGCCGTTCGGCATCCAACCCGAACGCCGCGGCGGCCTCCGACCGGCGCGCCTCTCGGTCGAGATGCACGATCTCGCTCCGCAGCGGCATCCCGACCACCCGCGAGCCACGGAGTGGAGTGCCGGCGAAGGCGACCCCGACCGCCGCGGCACGACGCGCGCCCAGCACATTGGCGAGTCCGGGTTTGGCATTCGCCTCGTGCACGACAACCGGGACGCGCTCGCGGCGGGCCGCGACATACGCCGGTGCCGCCGCGTACCCGCCGAACCCCACGACGACGTCGACCTCACGCGTGCGCAGGTGGGCGCGCACCTGCGCCACAGCACGCTGGAAGCGTGCCGGAAACGAGGCGGCTGCGGCGTTGGGCCGACGGGGGAACGGCACTTTGTCGACGATCAGCAGCTCGTATCCGCGCTCGGGCACGAGGCGCGCCTCGAGACCTTCACGCGTACCGAGCACGAGCACCTCGGCTGCGGGATCACGCTCGCGCAAACCGTCGGCAACCGCGAGCAGCGGGTTGACATGTCCGGCGGTACCGCCGCCGGCGAGGAGGTACGTCGTCACCCGAAGAATCTACCGGGCTGCGGCGGACGCCCGCCGACGAGCCACATCAGCGATGAGCCGCTTCTCAGGCAGCGATCGCGCGAAGGAGAGCAACACCCCTGACGCGATCAGAACCGACAAGAGCGACGTGCCGCCCTGTGACATGAACGGGAGCGGCACGCCCAGCACGGGAAACAGTCGCAGCACGACGGCCATGTTGACCAGCGCTTGCCCGACGATCCAGATCGTAATCGCGCCGGAGACGATGCGTACGAAAGGATCGTTGGTCTTGCGAATGACGTGGAAGGCACCGACCGCGAACAGCGCGAAGAGGGCGAGAACGACGGCGCAGCCGATCAGCCCGAGCTCTTCGCCGACGATCGCGAAGATGTAGTCGTTCGACGCGGCCGGCAGCCACGAGTACTTCTCTTTCGAGTTGCCGAGTCCCAGCCCGAAGATGCCGCCACTGGCGAGGCCCCAGATGCCGTGCAGCGGCTGGTAGCAGTCGCCGTAGTACTCGGCGAGGCAGTTGGCGTTCATGAAGCTCAGGATGCGCCGCATGCGGTCGGGGCTGGAGATCGCGAAGTACGCGACCCCGATTCCGGAGACGATCAGGGGGAGGATGAAGATACGCAGCTTCACACCGGAGAAGAACAGTGCCCCGAGGAAGACGAAGAGCAGGATCATCGTCGTGCCGAGGTCTTTTCCCGCGAGCACGGTGGCGACCACGATCGCCACCACCGGCACCACCGGGATGAACACGTGCCGCCAGAGCCCCAGCAGCGTCTGCTTGCGGTAGAGCACGTATCCGAGCCACAGCGCGAGGGCAAGCTTGAGGAACTCTGCGGGCTGCGCCTGGAGGCCCGCGATCATGATCCAGTTGCGGTTTCCGTATGCACTCACCCCCAGCGGAGTGAAAACCAGGAGCTGGAAGAGAATCGCGCCGATCAGGGTCGGCCACGCCACGCGCTTCCAGAACGTGATCGGCAGGCGGCTGGCGATGAACATCAGCGGGATGCCGATCACGGCGAATACCGCCTGCTTGATCACCGCGTCATATGGCGGCTGTCCCGCTGCGGTCGCGGTCGCTGATGTCGCCGAGAGCACCATGACCAGCC
>JAHIOK010000033.1 GCA_018895315.1 Actinomycetota bacterium
GCGCCGATCGATCGGTAGAAGCCGACGGCGGGTGTGTTCCAGTCGAGCACTGTCCACTCGAGGCGGGAGTATCCGCGCTCGACACAGATCGCCGCCAGCGTTGCGAGGAGGGCTTTGCCGTAGCCGCTGCCGCGCTCGGCTTCGTTCACGTAGAGGTCTTCCAGCCAGATGCCGTGACGGCCGGTCCACGTCGAGTACGTGAAGAACCACAGCGCGATCCCCACGATCTCGCCTCCGCGGTCGACGACGTGGCAGAACGCACGCGGGTCCTCCCCGAACAGCGTCGCGGCGAGGGCCTCGACGCTGTTCGCGACCGCATCCGGCTCGCGCTCGTAGTCGGCAAGCGCCTGGATGCAGGCCAGAATTCCGCTCTCGTCGCCGGGCATCGCCGGTCGGATCTGCGCGACGGCGTCAGTGGACTCCTGGTTCATCCTCTGAGGGTACCGAGCGGAATCTGCCCGAGCGCGGCCTCGACGTCGCGAGCCGCAGCGAACATGACGTCTTCGCGGTGCATCGGGCCGATCAGCTGCACGCCCGTCGGCATCGCGTCCGTGCCGAGTCCGGTCGGAAGAGCGATCGAGGGCAGCCCGAGCAGGTTGACGGCGACGGTCAGGCGCAGGTCGCGCCAGGCACGCGTGGCGGCATCCGGTCCGCCCAGGTCGTCATCGGGGGCGCCCATCCGTGCGGTCGACACCGGACCGAGAATGACGGGTATGTCTGCTTGCAGCCGCTGCCAGTCGGCGGCGATCACCGCGCAGCGCGCCCAGGCGTCGGCATACTCCCGCACCGTGTCGAAGGGGCGGGCGGCGGTCAGTCCGTCCCTCAGGAATCGGGTCGCCGAAACGCCGAGTGGCTGGCTCAACTGGGCGGGGTCGAGCGAGAACTGCATGTCGGTGCAGGCGAGACGTCGCCAGGTGACGGCGGCCTCCTCCAGCCGCGGCAGTTCGACATCGACGAGCTCCCATCCCGCTCCGGCCAACGCCGACGCGGCGCGATCGATTCCTGCCGCCACGTCGGGGTCAATGCCCCAGCCCAGCGGGTCGCGGCTGACGCCGATCCGACGCGGTGACGCACTTTCGTCCGACGCGAACACCGGGAGAGAGACCGGGTCATCGGGGTCGGCGCCCCGCAGCAGCGCGTGTGCGAGCTGCGCGTCGTCGACCGTGCGTGCCAGCACACCGTTGACGGCGAATTGCTGCAGGGTCATCGACACGGGAATGCCTCGCACCGCGGCCCTCGGCAGCGATCCGCGCGACGGCCGCAGCCCGCAGATGCCGACCGCGTAGGCCGGGAGTCGGAGTGATCCACCGAAGTCGTTCCCGAGGCCGATCGCGCTCATACCGGTGGCCACCGAGACCGCGTCGCCGCCGCTCGAGCCACCGGGGCTCCGTCCGTGATCCCAGGGGTTGAGCGTGCGTCCGAAGAGGTCGTTGTCAGTGTCCCAGCGCATGCCGAAGTCGGGCATGTTTCCGCGGCCGATCGGAATGGCTCCGGCATCGCGCATGCGCCGGACGATCGTTGCGTCGACCGCTGGCTGCTCCGTCGCGGCGCCGCGCCATCCGTGCGTCGTCGGCGACCACGTGAGGTCGATGTTCTCCTTCACCGAGAACGGCACACCGGCGAGCGGCGGAAGCGCCACGCCCGTAGCGATCGCCTCGTCGAGAGCGGATGCTGCGGCTGCTGCGCGTTCGGAGAACACCACGGTCAGGGCGTTGAGCGTCGGATTCACCCGCTCGATGACCGCGACATGTGCCGAAACCACCTCCGCGGCCGACACGTCACGCGATGAGATCGCGCGTGCGAGACGTCGGGCGCTCCACTGGGTCAGGACGTCATTCATGGTCATCGCTCAGGCAGTCTCTCCCGAGCCCACGTCGGTGAGCGAAAGCGGAAGCTCGCGGGACTGATCCCAGGGCTCTGTCCATCCCAGACGTGTGAAGAGACCGTCGAGCAGTATCCCGGTGAAGCCCCACACGAGGTGCGTGCCCGTCGCGTGGCGTACGAGAAAGCCGGGGCCGCGCCAGGTCTGCCCGCCGCGGTGGATCACCGTGACTCCGCGATTGGCTGGGTCAAGCAGATCTGCCACAGGAGCGCGGAAGACGTCGGCCGACTCGGCTTCGTCCACGACCCTCACCGGCGACGGATGCCGCCACCACCCCAGCACGGGAGTCACCACGTGCTGGGAATACTCCAGCGGCACGGGTGCGAGTTCACCGAGGACTTCGACGCCGGACGGATCGAGTCCCGTTTCTTCGACTGCTTCGCGGAGTGCCGCCGCCACCGGTGACGCATCACCGGGATCGATGCGACCTCCAGGAAAGGCCACCTGGCCGGGATGCGAGCGAAGCGTGGTCGCTCGCGCGAGCAGCAGCACATCGAGGGCTCGAGGCACCGCACGCGCGTGCGCATCGTGCGCGCTCGGCAGGGCGTCGAGAACTCCGAACAACATCAGCACAGCGGCCGACCGGGCACCCGGAGTACCGGGAAGGTCCGCCCGGGTTCCGAGCGCACCCGAATCGATGGATCTCGACCCGTTCGCCAGTGCGTGCAGCTGCGTCCTCGCGGCACGCGAGGCGTCGGAATTCGGCATCCGTCCAGGCTACGCCGCGAGATGACGTGCCACCGTGATAGTGTGGGTCACGCCCACCGGGGCACTGCGTCATCACCCTCTGCCTCATTACCTCTGAGTCTCACTGTGGAGCTGCAGACAGCCTGACGCCCGGTCCGTCGTGAAGACGACTTCCCCCTGACTTCCGCGCACGTGCGTTAGAATCGCCGCGCATCTCCCTGAAAGTTCCTTTGACCTTCGTCACCCGTAACACCCGCTCTTCCGCTTCGCTTCTCGATTGGCGTCACGCCGACGACGACATCGTCGTCGCAACGTCTGCTGGCGAGTACGCCGGCTTCATCGTGCGTCGTGCACAGTCCTTCGAGGCCCACGGCCCGCGTGGCGAAGCGCTCGGCCTCCACCCCACCGCGGACATCGCTCGCGCCATCGTCGCCCATTGCGCCGATGCCCTGAAGTCCGCCCTGCGACCCGTGCCGGAAACCACGGCACTGTCGCACCTCATCCGTCCGCGTCGCACACGTCGGCGCGGCACCACTGGTCGCTCACGCGGCCCGAAAAGTAAAAGGAATGACACGATGGCCACTGGCACCGTGAAATGGTTCAACTCCGAAAAGGGCTTCGGCTTCATCGCCCCCGATGATGGCGGCGCCGACCTGTTCGCGCACTACACCGCGATCACCGCGAGCGGCTACAAGGAGCTCAACGAGAACCAGAAGGTCGAATTCGACGCCGAGCAGGGCCCCAAGGGCATGCAGGCTGCGAACATTCGCCCCCTCTGATCTCCACTCGTCGGCCGGGACAGCTCACGCTGTCCCGGCCGACGTCTGTCCGGAATCGGCGCAGAATTCAGCCCCTGATCGGCTTCTTTCTTTGTGCCGCTCCCATGTAACGCCCAGGTAACGCCCAGATAGAACCGGAAGACTCGGGCACTTGCGCCCGCATCAGTGGTCGCACGTGCGCCCCACCCAGGCGCGGACTCCTTCCACGAAACCGGTTCAATGCGCTCCACTTCTTCGTCCGTACCCGACCGCCGCGCCCGTCGCCTCACTGAACGTCGCACTCGCCGCCGCCCCGCCATCATCGCCGCAGGTCTCGCATTCGGCCTTCTCGCCGTCGCGGGGACCACGACCACCGCCCCGGCCGTTCAGGCTCAGGCCACACTCTCCCCCTCGAGCTTCAGTCTCGCCTCGTACTCCACTCCCCTGGTCTCCGTGACCGGGACGACCGACAAGACATCGGCCGACGCAGCCACCGCTCTGAACGAAGCCACTGCGGCTCTCGCGTCCGCCACGGCAGTGACCGCCGACATCACTGCCTCCGGACTCGACATCGGTGTGCCAGACCCGACCATCGACACGATTCCACTGCGCGCGGCCGTGGCCCGCCTCGACACGGGCGCCGCAGTCCTCCCGAGCCCGCTCGTGCCCGATCTCACCGATGATGTGACGACGCTTGTCGCATCCCTCGACGGTCGAGTGGCGGGCCTGCGTGCGAGCCTGGACGCGGCCAAGGCTGCGAAAGCACAGCAGGAAGCAGCCGCGCAGGCGCAGGCTGCCGCTGCTGCTGCCGCGAAGAAGGCCGCGGCGACCAAAGCGACTACCACGTCTACCTCGACTACCCCACCTCCGGCAGCAGCATCCAGCGGCGCGAGCGGCGACAACAGCCCCGCCGGCGCGCAGGCGACTGCCCGTGGCATGCTCGCGAGCTACGGCTGGGGCGACGATCAGTTCGGCTGCCTGGTCTCGCTCTGGAACAAAGAGTCAGGCTGGCGCGTAGGCGCGGCCAACTCCAGTGGTGCATATGGCATCCCGCAGGCGCTTCCCGGCAGCAAGATGGCCTCGGCCGGCGCCGACTGGCGCACCAGCGCGGCGACGCAGATCGCATGGGGCTTCGGATACATCTCCGGGCGCTACGGCACCCCATGCGGCGCATGGGCCAAGTCCCAGTCGAGCGGCTGGTACTAACTAGCGAGGTCCGCGCCGCGTCGCCACGCCTGCGAACAGGGCGTGCAGCAGCGGCAGGACAGACAGCGACATCAGCACCGTGCCGAAGACCTGGTCTTCGGCACGGAGCAGGCTGCCACCGACCAGGAGCGCGGCGAAGAGTATCGCTGAGACGACGCGGCGCCCCATGCGCTCTAACCGATCTAGTCGTCGCTCGATGCGTGGCGCCTGAGCGGTGAACCGTCCCTCTTCGATCCTCGTCGCGAGCGCATCGAGCCGGCCGGGCAGTCGCGCGGCCAGACCTGCCACCGACACGGCCTGCTTCGCAAAACCTTGGATGACGTTGCCGCCTTCTTCGCGGATGAGCCGCTGCGCATAGGGCTCGATCGAATCCCAGATGTTGAACGCCGGATCGAGTGCACTGCAATTACCCGACACCAGGGACATCGCCCGGATAATCAGCAGGAAGTTCTCGGGCAGCTGGAACGGCAGAGACCGAACGACGTCGCCGAACTCCGTGGCGAAAGCGCGGAACTCACGAGGGTCGACTTCCGCCAGTTCTGCGAAGCCCATCCCTCCGAAGCGCGCGAACAGTTGAGTCATGGCGCGTTCGAGTTCGGCGGTATCCGCCGACGGGAGGAGCACCCCGACATCACGGATGCCATCCACTAAGCCTTTGCCATCTCGCGACGCTGCCGCGATGATGAGTTGACGAAGACCCCGACGAAGACTCTCGGGAACTTCGCCCATCATGCCGAAGTCGATGAACGTGAGCGTCCAGGGCCGATTCGAGGCATCCGATCCCGCGGCACGCGGCGTGACGAAGATATTGCCCGGGTGCGGATCGGCATGGAAGAAGCCGTCAGCGAAGAGCTGATCGAACATGACCGCAGCGAATTCGACAGCGACCTCGGATGGGTCGATCCCCGCAGCGCGGAGAGCATCGACATCCGTGATCTTGATGGCGGTAACGTCCTCCAGCGTCAGAACCCGCCGCGTCGTGCGTTCCCACACGATCTGGGGGACGGCGACTCTTGCGTCCTTCGCGAAATCGCTCGCAAAGCGCTCAGCGTTGGCGGCTTCGTGCAGATAGTCGATCTCCTCCAGGCTCGTCGCGGCGAACTCCTCGACAAGGGACGGCATGTCCACCCGGTCCGAGACGAGCCGCACGCGGCTGAGCCAACCGGCGACTTTTCGGAGCGCGCGTAGGTCGACCTCGACGATCTGATCGATTCCGGGTCGTTGGATCTTCACGACGACGTCCGTGAGTCCGGTCTCCGCCGCATCGAGCGCGGAGAGCGTGGCCCTATGTGCCTGGCCGAGGGATGCCGCCGCAAGCGGAATCGGATCCACCGACGCGAAGGCGATTTCGAGTGAGACTCCGAGCTCTGCTTCTGCGGATGCTCGGATGTTTGCGAAGTCGACGGCCGGCACTTCGTCCTGCAGGCCTTCGAGCTCCTTGGTGATCTCTGGAGGGAGCACGTCCAGTCGGGAGGACATGAACTGCCCGACCTTGATCATCAGACCGCCGAGGTCTACGGCCAGTCCGTGGAAGCTGCGCGCGATACGACGCAGACGCGCAGCTCGACCGCGTGCCGAGAGTCGGGCAAGCCCGACTCTCGGCAGGAACAGTTCGAACCACCACGCCTGAACGAGGTATCGCCCCGCGAAGCGCGTGATGCGACGGTAGCGGGCACGCATGTCACCGGCGTCGGCCATCGAGTATCTCCTTGACGCCGACGCGCGATGGGCGCTTCGTCGTGGGTAGCCGGATCAGTCCTGAGCGAGGATGGAGAAGAGCTTACGTCGCGCATCTTCCAGCACGGCGACCGCTTCCTTCACCTGCTCCGGGTTTCCTGAGCGAGCGACCTGGGCTGCTGCCTGCGCCAGGTCGATGCCGGCTTTCGGCAAAGCCGAGGCGCGACCTCCGTCGCGCGCTCCGGACGACTCCCACGGCGCGGACTTCTCGGCGGCAGCTTCGGCTTCCTGCTGTCCTTCGTCGGTCAGCGAATACGTCTTGCGTCCGTTCGATTCTTCGGCGCGGATGAGGCCTTCATCAGCAAGCAGCTGCAGCGTGGGATACACCGAACCGGGGCTCGGCTTCCAGGCGCCGCCGCTGCGTTCGTCGATCTCGTGGATGATCTGATAGCCGTGCATCGGCTGCTCGGCCAGCAGTGCGAGCACTGCGGCGCGCACGTCGCCGCGTCCCATGCGGGTGCCCACCTTCTGCTCGAACTGGCCACGGAGCTGGTCCATCGCCTCGAAGATGCCGGCCCCCGGCCAGCCCTGACCCATGCCGCGACCGGACTTTCCGAACCAATCGCCCATATACGAATTGCTCATGATGATCTCCTTCGCGCCGGAGCCCCGGATGGGTTCAGCGATACTTAACGATATATCGTTAAGTCTGGGAGTGGGCGGTGAATTTCGGATGCCGCGGCTCTACGAATGCGGTGGAGCGCCGAGCGCCTGCGGGAGTAGTGCGAACATGCGCGTGTGTGCGATGCGAGCCTGGCGCTGCATGTATCCGACCAGCGGCCATGGTGCCGACACCGTTACCGACTCGGTCACGTGAGTGCCTCCATTGCGCGCGATGGCCGTCGTGTGGGTCGTGAGAAGGCACCCCGGCGCGGGCCGAACCCGGCCGGTCAAGGACGTCGTTGACGTACGGGTCATGCGCGCACGGAAGCGCAGCGTGTACCGGAACGGTCCGAATCGCGGAGTTTCGGTCACCTGCCAGTCGGTCCATTGGCCTTCTTCGGAGATTCCCGATGCAGCGGGGACCGCGCATTGCACATACGCGTGCAACCCATGATGCTGATCGAGGCGGAGGAGGAAGTCGATCACTGCGCTGGGCGCCACCGACACGGCCGTCTCGACGTCGAAGGTGCGGGTGACCACGCCTCCATCATGCCGCGGGAGCGTCGATGTTGTCCGTCGCATCCACCCATGCGCGGATGGTTGACTGAGTGTGTGGATCTTGTTCGGTCTCGATCGTCGGACGTCGATGCTCTGGCGGGATTTCTCAGGGACATTGACCTCACCTTGAGCGGTCTGGATTCACCCACCGTCAGGCTCTGGCTAGTGCGGGATGAGCATGGCGGGATCATCGGAAGCACCGGGTATGAGCTCAGCGCGGATGGTCAGCATGCGCTGGTGCGCAGTGTCGCGGTGAGCCGGTCTCTACGATCTCGCGGTCGGGGCAACGCGCTGTCGGACACGCATCAGGTGCGTCTGTTTCAGCAGACCGGCCAGCTCGGGCGGGAGGTCGCGTGGTCGAGGATTCTGGCGCACGACTGACATCGATGGAGAAGAACGAATACCGCTGAGTCAGAGAGGGCCCTGACGCGGATGAATGCGTCAGAAGGGCGCGTCACTGCCGTGGGAGGGACCGAACACGGGTGCAGACCGGGGCACCTCGCGTTCGGGTTCGACGACATAGCGGCGACCCGTCGGTGATGTCCACTCCAGAGCGCCGCCGCTTCCGTCAATCTGCTGCACGCACCACCCGCCGTGGTGCTTCACGGTGTGGTGGCCTTTGCAGATCGGAGCGAGGTTGTCGATCGACGTCGAGCCACCGTGTTCCCAGGCGATCGTGTGGTCGATCTCACAGCGCGCGGCCGGCATGCCGCACCCCGGAGCCATACATCGATCCGCTCGCCATCGGACGAGGCGCCTGAGCGCCGGGGGTGGTCGGTAGAGTTCCCGCCCAACCGAAAGCACGGCGCCGGTTTCGGGATGGGTGAGCACCCGCATCCATCCATCCGCGCCCCCACACAGTTCACGAGCGCGCGTGATCGGGATCGGCCCGACGCCCTCCACGGTCGCCGGCGCACTCGTTGATGCGTCGTCACCGCCCAAGAGCGCAAGGGCCGGGACGGTGACCACGACGGTCGCACGGATTCCGCGAACACCGTCAGGGTGCCCGTCCGTACGCCCTTCGATCAGAAGGTCTCCGCAGACGTCGGCGCGGATCTGGTCGAGCGTTCGGGCTTCACCCTCCTGAGAGGCGATGACCTTGGCGATCGCGGTGGCTCGATCGAAGATCGCATGAACCTCGACCGCGGGGCCGAACAGATGCAGCCACGCCATGGCATCGTCCCCGTGCTCGACCGCGACACGCCGGCTCCGCAGGGCCACCTCGTGACGCTCTGCGAGGGTCGCCGCGCGCACGGTCTCGACGAGTCGGCTCAGCGCCCGGCGGAACGACCCGACGGACTGGGACTCGGCCAACTCGATCGCGCGCGGAAGGATCCCTTCGCGCA
>JAHIOK010000448.1 GCA_018895315.1 Actinomycetota bacterium
ATGTCATCGGCACGCTCGCCACCACTGCGGCCTCCCCCATCGACATCGTCACCGGCGACCGCGACCTCTTCCAGCTGGTGGATGATGCGCGCGACGTGCGCGTGATCTATACCGCCCGCGGCATGAGCAATCTCGAGATCGTCACCGACGACGTCATTCTGGCCAAGTACGGGGTGCACGCATCCCAGTACGCGGATTTCGCCACGCTCCGCGGCGACTCGTCCGACGGACTGCCCGGCGTCGCCGGCATAGGAGAGAAATCCGCGGCCACTCTCCTTGGAGCACACGGTGATCTCGCCGGGATCCTCGCTGCAGCCGCTGCCGGCGAGGGCATGACTCCCGGCGTGCGAGCGAAGCTCACCACCGGCCTGGACTATCTCGCAGTGGCACCGACCGTCGTCGAAGTCGTGCGCACACTCGCGCTCGACGTTCCCGACACCCGCCTTCGCCCCCTCGACGACGAACGACGTGCGGATGCCTCGGCCCTCGCCGAGCGACGCGGGCTGGGCACCGCGATGACGCGCCTGGTCGACGCCCTGGCACACACAGGCGTCTGACGCCGCCCGCCGCCCGCGAACCTGATGATCGACTCAGACTGGCGTCGTAGCATCGAACCCATGCCAAGAGCAAGGTGGGAGGACGTTTCTCCGCGCTTCCGACCCTCTCAAGCCCTCATTCTCTTCGGGCCGGTCGTGGTCGCTCTGATGGTCCAAGTGCCCGCAACGATCGGTATCGCGGTGTGGCTGCAGGTTCCGACGTGGATCGCGATCCTGAGCACGACCCTGGCAACCGCATCCGCCCTGACTCTGCTGGCTGCTCAGCGTTGGCCGGGCGTCACTGTCGCGGTCGTCGCTGCGCTGACCGCCGCCCAGCTCTTCGCTCCCCTGGCAGCCGAGCCCCCGTTCATCGCACTCGGCTTCGCAATCATCAGCGCCGTCATCCGCGGCGCCCGCACCTGGGCGCTGATCAGCGTTGGTGCCGCGTGGCTGGTCGCGATCGCGACCGGCGGCGTCCTCGATGTCGGCTGGCACCCCCTGCGAGTTGCGGCAGCGACCCTCGGACTAGCGCTGTGCTTCGCGATCGGCGAGGGCATCCGCTCGAGATTCGACCTGTTCCAGCACCGACGCAGTCGGATCGCCGAGCAGCGCAGCACGGCAGAGCAGGACGAACGCACCCGAATCGCACAGCAACTCCACAATGTGCTGGCCCACTCGCTCAGCAGGATCTCGGCGCAATCCAGCGTGGGCCTGCACGTCTTCGACACCGACCCCGAGCGTGCGCGGGAAGCCCTCACGAATATCCGAGAGCTGAGCGCCACCGGGCTCGACGAGGTGCGCGGGGTGCTCGCGTTCCTTCGCGGAGACGACGCCCGCAGCACCGACACCGCACCGCTGACGACGCAGCCGCAGCTCCGAGACCTTCCGGAGCTCGTCACTCGACGCACCGGGCTGGGTCTCACCGTGACCCTCGACGACGAGCTGCACGATGATCTCCCGCCGCGAGTCGTTCAAGCCACGGCCTACCGCATCGCTCAGGAGGCGCTCACGAACGTGGTCCGCCACAGCGCGGCCACCGAAGTCACGATCGTGCTCGACCGCGACGCCGATGATCTCGTCCTCACGGTCATCGATGACGGCGTTGGCGTCCGCAACGCCGCGGAAGGCAGCGGCATCCGGAGCATGCGCGACCGCGCGAGAATGCTCGACGGCACGGTCGACTTCTCCACCGGAGTGCGCACCGGCACCGCCGTGACCGCCCGCATTCCCTGGGCCGGACCGGAATAGCCGCCTCAGCGATCCCTGCGAGCGCACGCCGCTGCCCTCAGGTGACCGTCCGCGCCGTCCACGCGCGCAGCGTCTCCAGCGGCCACGTGGTCACGATACGGTCGACGGGCACGCCAGCCTTCTCCGCACGAGCCGCGCCGTAGTCGATCAGCGAAAGCTGCCCGGGGGCGTGCGCATCCGAGTCGATCGAGAAGAGGCATCCAGTCTCGAGCGCCAATGCGATCAGGTCGTCGGGCGGGTCCTGTCGCTCGGGGCGCGAATTGATCTCTACAGCCACCCCGTGCGCCGCGCATGCGTCGAAGACGGGACCGGGCTCGAAGGTGGAGGGCGGCCTGGTACCGCGCGCACCCTCGACGAGCCGGCCGGTCACGTGCCCGAGGACGTTGACACGCGGGTGGGATGCCGCGGCCACCAGTCGTCGGGTCATCGGCAGCGATTCCATCCGGAGCTTCGAGTGCGCGGAGGCCACGACCACGTCGAGTTCGTCGAGCAGGGCGGGCTCCTGGTCGAGTCCGCCGTCGTCCAGGATGTCGACTTCGATGCCGGATAGCAGCGTGAAATCGGGTGTGCTGAGCCCGGAGACCACCTCGAGCTGCGCACGCAGCCGTTCCGGCGAGAGGCCGTTCGCAACACGCAGGCGGGGGGAATGATCGGTCAGCGCCAGGTATTCGTGACCGAGGTCTCGCGCGGCGGCGACCATCAGGTCGATCGAGGTGAGGCCGTCCGACCACTCGCTGTGGGCGTGCAGGTCGCCGCGCAGCGCGGCCCGCAGATCCGAACGGGCGGCGGCGCCCGCATGCACACGGAGATCGGCGAGATAGTCGGGAACCTGCCCGGCCAGCGCCTGCTGGATCACCGCGAACGTGGAGTCGCCGATGCCTCTGCGACGTTTCAGGCCCGCCACATCCCGAAGCTGTGCGTCATCGAGATCGGCGATAGCCGACGCCGCCGTACGGAACGCCTTGGACTTGTACCGCGAAGAACGCTCCCGCTCCAGCAGGAAGGCGATCTCATTCAGCGCATCGAGCGGATGCATCGCATCTCAGCTCGCCAGCGCGCGGGTCACCGCAACCCACCCGTCGAGCTTCGCGAGTGCCGCACCGCTGTCGACGGTGGCCGCCGCCAGCTCGAACGCCTCCGCTAGTCGCTCAAGGATGGGGCGCTGCACCTCGCTGGGGTCGCGGAACAGTCGGTACGACACGATGCCCGCGGCAGCGTTCAGCAGCACGATGTCGCGCACAGCACCGGTCTCGCCCTGGAAGGTCCGGCGCACGACCTCGGCGTTGTGCGCCGGATCACCGCCGATCAGGTCGTCGATGTCGGCGA
>JAHIOK010000449.1 GCA_018895315.1 Actinomycetota bacterium
GTGCGTGCCGCGATCGAGGCGGCGCTTCCACTGCCCGCGGTCGAAGTGCGCGCGCTGGTTCCCTACGATCGCGGCGATCTCATCTCCGCAGTCCATGAGACGGGTCTGATCGTGTCGCAGGATCACGAGGCGGACGGCACCGCGCTGCACGCCCACGTCTCCGCGCGTCTGGCGGCGGAGCTGTCGCCTTTCGCGGTCTGAGCATCCGGGCTACTCCAGCGGAAGTCGCGGCACCCCGGGGGTCTCGAAGCCGAGCGCCTGGCCGAGAAAGCTCAGTTCCGCTTCCAGTGAGCGCACGAGGGTCTCTCGGCGACGGAACCCGTGACCCTCGCCGTCGAACGCGAGGTAGGCGTGTGCGATCGCGCGCTCCGCGAGGGCGTCGCGCACCGCTTCCGACTGCGCCGGAGGAACCACGTGATCGTCGAGTCCCTGCTCGAGCAGCATCGGGGTGGTGAACCGGTCGAGGTGTGAGAGCGGGGAGCGCTCGAGGTAGACGTCCTCGGCCCCGGGGAGCGGGCCGACCAGCCCGTCGAGGTAACGGGCCTCGAAATCGTGCGTGTCGGCGGCGAGCGCACGCAGATCGGCGACTCCATATCGGCTGATGCCCGCAGCGAAGGCGTCGGAGGCCGTGAGGGCGCACAACACCGTCCACCCGCCGGCGGATCCCCCCTTGATCGCCAGACGCGTGCTGTCGGCGACGCCACGGTCGGCGATTCCCGATGCCGCGGCCACGACGTCGTCGCGATCGACGATGCCCCACTGCCCGACGAGGCGTTCGCGATACGCGCGTCCGTAGCCGGTGGACCCGCCGTAGTTCACATCGAGCACTCCGATGCCCCGGCTCGTGAAATAGGCGATATCGAGGGATGCGCCGCCGGAGACGTGCGTCGTGGGCCCTCCGTGCGCGAGCACGAGGTAGGGCGGACGCTCGCCCGAAGGCCCGGCGACGCCCGGATTCGCCGGGGCATACATGAAGGCGTGCACCTCGCCGTGCGGCCCATCGACCGTGACCGCCTCGGCGGGCGGGAGCCACGCGGCATCCGGCGCGCAATCCACAGCGGAGCGATACAGCGTCGGGCGAGGATCGGTCTCGGCGAGGTCGAGCAGCCAGAGACCGCCGAGCGTCGCAGATCCGCTGCCGGTGAAGAGTACGCGGGTGCCCTGGGCGTCGGCCAGCAGCACGCGTGACGTGGTTGGCGAGTCGATGACACGCTCGCTGCCGGCTGGGTCGATCACGACGATCGCATCGGTGCCGTGTGTGCGGACGGCGACGATCCGTCCGTCCTCGAGCGGCAGGAACCATCGGATGCCGAGATTCCACAGCGGTCCGCCGGTGTCGGCATCAGACGGGGCCAGGGCGCGCTCCGTGGAGCCGTGGCGGTCGGACGCGTCGCGGCGGTACAGATTCCAGCGTCCTGTCCGATCTGAGGAGAAGGTCAGTTCGTCCTCTCCCACCCAGACCGGCTGTACGACGGAGTCTCTCGGGCCACCCGCGATCGTCCACCACTCGGTCACACGACCCGAGGTGCCGAGGTTCCCGACTCTCAGCTCGGTGGCATCCCAGGGCATGTCGGGGTTGTCCCACGCGACCCACGCGATCCGCGTGCCGTCGGGTGAGACGCGGGGATAGGCGAGGAAGTCGCTGCCTTTCACGACCGACCGCACGCGGTCGGAGTCGGCACCCCCCGATCCGTCCAGCGGGATGGCGACCAGGTCACGGACGGCGGAGCTGCCATCCTGCGCGTGCGTTTCTCTGACGGCGAAGACCTGATCGTCGGTGACCGTGAGGTCGCCGAATCGCGTGCCGTCGGCATCGGGAGTCAGCGGCTGTGGATCGCCGCCCACCGTGAGCAGCCAGACACGCTGGTCGCTCTTGTCGACGAAGACCAGTTGACCGATCGGCGTGACCGTCCAGGCGGCTCCGCCGTACTCGTGGACGCGCGAGCGGGCGTCCCACGGAGAGGGGAGAAGGAACTCGACCGAACCGTCGGCGGCGAGGCGCCGCACGGCCGTGCGTCCGCCCTCTGAAGGGACCCGTTCCGACCACCAGATCTCGGCGCCGACGAAGCGCGCATCGTCCACCGGGTGGGACCCTGCGGCGACATCTTCGGCGCTGATCGGCGATGGCCATGAACCGTAGGGGAGTGTGAGCGGCATTCCTCCACGCTACGCCGTGGTCGCCGATGCCTCGGGATTGCTGGACAGAGCTTCGCCGGGGCGTTGCTGGAGGAGCTCCAGGACCCACGCGGCGAGGACAGCGAGGACAACGACGAGGACGACGTCACCGATGCTGAGTGGGCGCAGAACGAGCAGGCAGGCGACCGCGAGCACGACCACCAGTGACCGCACGAGCACGCGTTGACGTCCCATCCATCGTCCGAAGCGCCCGGTATCCAGACCGCGGCGGGCGAGGGCGGTGCGTGCAGAGGTGTTGATGCCTCCCACCATCCCCCGCACTCGTCGCGCCGTTCGCCCGCGCCCCGCGACCCAGCCGAGGATCGCCATGAACACGCCGAGCACAGCCAGCACGACGGCGGTATTCGCCATCTCGTCGACGAGACTCTGGTAGATCACGCCCAGCGCAGACGGCGCGAGGCCCAGCTGACCGGCAGCGACGGACACGCCCACGGCACCCGCGGAGATGGATGCCGCGAGGAAGCCTGCGCCGAGGGCCAGGCCGGTGCCCGATCCCACTACGGCGACGGTGCGACGGCGGGCGAGCAATATCCCGCCGACGAAGAAGCCGAGCGCTATGAACGGCAGCCATCCACCCGCGACGACCGCGAGCGTGTAGGTCGTCCGGATCGTGGTGACCGCCTCGCCCGTGCTCACGATGACCGTGCGATTCACGGACGGGATGAGGGCGGCGATACCGACCCCGTTGTCGGTCAGTCGTTGCGTGACCTGATCGATGATCGGGCCGAGTTGGATGCCGAGACCCTGGTCGGTGAGGACGACCACGCCGGCGCCGTCGGAGGTCGCCGTCGTCGCGAGTGCGCGATGCGCCGAACGCAGCGCGCCGGTCCATACCGTCGAGAACGCGTCGGACTGCACGACCCGGGTCACGGCCGTCTGTACGAGGTTCTGCAAGCCCTCGGCGGCGGGGGCACGCAGCAGA
>JAHIOK010000450.1 GCA_018895315.1 Actinomycetota bacterium
GCTCGGCGCGACCTCCGGTCGCCTGGCGAAGCGCGACGTGTCGGTCGAGGTCACCGAGGCGGCGATCGACTGGCTCGCGGAGCACGGGTACGAACCCGAGTACGGCGCACGTCCGCTGCGCCGGCTCATCCAGCGCGAGGTCGACGACCGCATTGCGGATCTGTTCGTCAGCGGAGAGCTCGAAGACGGCGGAGCCGTGCGGGTGGATGCCTCGAACGACGCGGTCCTCGTGACGGTCGGCATCCTCGCGACGGTCTAGACCGACCCGGTGGGCACTCATGGTGGCATGCTCGAACCATGAGTGCTCACCGTGGTGTGGTTTCGATCGGACTGGCCGGCGGGCTCGGCCCCGAAGCGATCGGGCGCCTCGCGCCGGCCATCGAACGGGCCGGGTTCCATGCGCTGTGGGTGAATGACACCCCGGGCGGTGATTCGCTCGCTGCGCTTGCGGCGGCGGCGGCGGTCACCGAGCGTCTGACGCTCGCGACCGGGGTGATCCCGCTCGACCGGCGCCCCGCGGCCGAGATCGCCCGCGCACTGCGGGGCATTCCCGAGGCCCGCCTACTGCTCGGTATCGGCTCCGGCGGTGCACGCCACGGAGCGCTCGACCTGATGCGCGAGGGCATCCGCACGCTGCGCGACCACACTGCCGCGCGCATCGTCGTCGGCGCCCTCGGTCCCCGCATGCGGCGGATCGCGGTGGAGGACGGCGACGGCATCCTGTTGAACTGGCTGACACCGGATGCGGCGAGGGATCAGTCCGTCGAGCTGCACGGTATCGCGCCGCGGACCCATGTCGCGCTCTACGCCCGCACGGCGCTCGATGCCGGAGCCCGAGGGCGGCTGGAGATCGAGGCGTCGCGCTACGGCGAAGTGCCCTCGTATGCCGCGAACTTCGCGCGGCTCGGCTTCGGTCCTCTCGACACAGTCCTTCCACCGTCCGGGGCGACCCTCCGCGACGGGGTGGAGACCTACACCGCGGGAGTCGACGAGCTCGTGCTGCGCGCGATCACGGCGAGCGATGATCTCGAAGCCTACGAGGGGTTCATCTCCGAGGTGGCGGCTCAGCTCGCCTGACCCGGAGCCGGCACTGCGGGTGCGTGAGAGGGTGGAGGAATGGCTTCCACCGACGGCGTCGTCCCGGTCCTGCGCGCGGTCCTGCGCGGGGCGCTCGCAGCCCTGCTGATCTTCGCCGGGCTGTCGCATCTCTTCTGGGGGCGTCGCGGATTCCGCGGTGCCGTGCCCGAGTGGGTGCTGACGCTGTTGCGCACCGACAAAGACATGATCGTGGTCTCGTCGGGCGCGGTCGAGGTGATGCTCGGCGCTGCGCTCGTGGTGCTCCCCGCTGAGCGCCGCACGATCGGTGTCATCGTGGCCGGATTCTTCGCCGCGGTGTTCCCCGGCAACGTGCACATGTGGCGGACGAAGCGATCCGCGCCGATGATGACCACCGACCGCGCACGGTTCGTCCGACTCTTCCTCCAGCCCGTGCTGATGCTCTGGGCGCTTTGGAGCACCCGCGCACCTCGCGCCTGAACGGCAGCGTGTCGGAACCGGGTGTCAGACTTCGAGGATGCTGCTCGCAGAGGTCGTCGACACCGTTGCCGTGATCGGGTCGACTCCGTCACGGCTCGCCAAGATCGAGGCGCTCGCCGCGCTCCTGGCCCGGCTCGAGCGGGCTGAGATCGCACCGGCTGTGGGCTTCCTGCTCGCGAGCCCTCGACAGGGACGATTGGGAGTCGGGTGGCGGGGGCTGGCGGCCTTCGAGGTCGCGCACGCCACGTCTTCGACCCTGACCCTCGTCGCGGTCGACGAGGCCTTCGACCGGCTCGCCGCGGCATCCGGCACGGGATCGCAGACCGTGCGTGCCGACTCCCTCCACGATCTCGCCGCGCGCGCCACAGCGGCCGAGTGGGAGTTCCTCACGCGGGTGCTCCTGGGGGAACTCCGCACCGGAGCACTCGAAGGAGTCATGCTCGACGCCGTCGCCCGTGCGTCCGAGCGTCCGATCGCCGCGGTACGGCGAGCCGCGATGCTCTCGGGTGATCTGGGCCTCGCCGCGGTCATCGCTCTCATCGAGTCCGTCGAGGTTCTCGACGCCGTGGGGCTCGAGGTCGGGCGCGCCGTGTTCCCGATGCTGGCTTCGACCGCCTCGACCACCATAGCCGCGCTCGCGGTGAC
>JAHIOK010000451.1 GCA_018895315.1 Actinomycetota bacterium
CGGCCGCGTCGCTTGGGTCTACGTGTCGGCCTGATGGGTCTCTCCGTCGATCCCCTCTGGCCGCGCGCCGGCGACTGGCCCGAGCCGGTCGGCGCCCACGATGCGGTGCTCATCGGAGTGCCGACCTGGCGGACGTCCCTGTCGCCGACCGGCGCACACGCCACGCCGGCCGCTGTGCGCGAGGCGCTGCGCCGCTACAGTCCGACGCTCATGGGTCCACCGGCGGTCGATCTCGGTGAAGCGCTGCGTGTCGCCGACGCCGGTGACATCCTCGAACCCGACGGACCCGAGGGCGAGGCATCCGTTCGCGCGCGCGTCGGCGAACTCGTCGAGTTCGCACGTCTGGTGGTGGCCCTCGGCGGCGACAACTCGGCGACGTACCCGGTGGCGCAGGGCGCGGATGCCGCGGGGCTGATCACCCTCGACGCGCACTTCGATCTGCGCGACGGCGTGTCGAACGGCTCACCGGTGCGACGGCTCGTCGAGGCCGGCCTTCACCCGCACCGGATCGTGCAGATCGGCATCGCCGATTTCGCCAACTCCGCGGCGTACGCGCGGCGCGCCGCGGAATGGGGCATCACGGTGATCACGCTGGACGATGTGCGACGGCGTGGCGTCGACGATGTGATGGCTGAGGCGTTGTCGGTGGCCGGGAGCGGACGCGTCCACCTCGACATCGACGTCGACGTGTGCGACCGGGCGGCGGCCCCGGGGTGTCCGGCCTCCGTGCCCGGGGGACTCGCCGCCTGGGAGCTCCGCGCTCTCGTGCGGGCTGCGGCATCCGATGCCCGTGTGCGCAGTGCCGACATCGTCGAGGTCGACGCGACCGCCGACACCCCCGACGGCCGCACGGTGCGGCTGGCCGCCCTGTGCGTGCTCGAACTGCTCGCGGGGTTGGCGGTGCGCGCATGATCCGTCTCGCTCTCGTGCGCCACGCCAAGTCCGACTGGGGCCGCCCCGACCTCGACGATCACGACCGACCGTTGAACGCCCGCGGGATGCGCGATGCCCCGGTCATGGCGAAGCGGCTGGCCGACTCGGGATTCGTGCCCGAGACGATTCTTTCGAGCACCGCGCTCCGTGCCCGCACGACCGCGGACTACTTCGCCCACGCGCTCGGCGTCGCCGTGACACTCGACCGCGACCTCTACGGCGCGTCGGCGTCGACCCTGCTGCGGATCGCGGCAGACAGCGGCGCGTCACAGGTCATGGTGGTCGCCCATGATCCTGGCATGACGGTGCTCGCCGAGACGCTGTCCTCCGGACGCATCCAGGCGATGCCGACATGCGCGGTCGCGACCTTCGCCTGGGACGACGACTGGGCTGTGATCGACGCCGTCGATCCGGTGGAGTGGACTTTCGACATCCCCGACCGGTAGCTCTCGACTGCGTGCGACGCGCGCGACGGCGTCAGAGCACGACGCCGTCCTTCCACACCGTGCGCACGAGCGGCACGCCGGGTCGGTACGCCAGATGGATGCGGGTCGGTGCGTCGAGCAGCACGAGGTCGGCGCGCATGCCGGGGGCGATCGCCCCGATGTCGTCGCGCCGCAGAGCTCGCGCCCCTCCGGCGGTCGCAGCCCAGACGGCCTCGGTGACCGTCATGTTCATCTCGCGCACCGCGAGCGCGACCATCAACGGCATCGAGCTCGTGAAGCTCGACCCCGGGTTGCAGTCGCTCGCCAGCGCCACAGTCACGCGCGCGTCGAGCAGCCGCCGCGCATCGGGATACGGCTGGCGGGTGCTGAACTCGACTCCCGGCAGCAGTGTTGCGACGGTGTCGCTCGCCGCGAGGGCGGCGACGTCCTCGTCGTCGAGGTACGTGCAGTGGTCCACGGATGCCGCATCCACCGCCACCGCGAGGCGCACGCCCTCCCCGTGACCGAGCTGATTCCCATGCACTCGCGCCCGCAGACCCCGCGCCTTGCCCGCATCGAGAATGCGACGTGCCTCCCCCGAGGTGAAGGCGCCGGTCTCGCAGAACACGTCGATCCATCGACTATGCGGGGCGCACGCGGCGAGCATCTCGCCGCACACGAGGTCGACGTACTGGTCGCGACGGTCGGTGTATTCGGTCGGCAGCACGTGGGCTCCGAGGAAGGTGACCTCGTCGGTCACTTCGGCGGCGAGGCGAGCGAGGCGTGCCTCGTCGTCGACGGTCAGTCCGTAGCCGGTCTTCACCTCGAACGTCGTCGTGCCCTGTCCGTGCAGCTCCGCCACGAAGCCGGCGAGGCGCTCCCGCAACTCAGCATCGGTGGCTGCCCGGGTCGCTGCCACCGTCCGCCGTATGCCGCCCGCCGCATACGGCGTTCCCGACATCCGCGCCTCGAACTCGTCTGCGCGGTCTCCCCCGAACACGAGGTGCGTGTGACTGTCGACGAAACCGGGGATCACCGCCCGGCCGCCGGCATCCACCGTCGCCGATGCGCTCGGAGCATCTGCTGCCGCTCCCGCCCAGGCGATCCGGTCGTCGTCGATCAGCACAGCCGCAGCGTGAATCGTGCCGCAGACGTCACCCGGCACGCCGACGTTGGTCGTCAGCTCACCGATGTTCGTGATCAGAGTGGTGGTCACAGCATCGGCACCTTCAGGCCGCGCTCGCGTGCGACATCCTTGGCCCGCTGGTACCCGGCGTCGACGTGCCGCATCACACCGGTGCCGGGATCGTTGGTGAGCACCCGAGCGAGCTTCTCCGACGCGAGAGCCGAGCCGTCGGCGACCGTCACTTGACCGGCATGGATGCTGCGCCCGATTCCGACGCCGCCGCCGTGGTGTATCGACACCCACGATGCGCCGCTCGCGGTGTTGAGCAGCGCGTTCAACAGCGGCCAGTCCGCGATCGCATCGGAGCCGTCCGCCATCGCCTCGGTCTCGCGGTAGGGGCTCGCGACCGATCCGGCGTCGAGGTGGTCGCGACCGATCACGATCGGACCGGCGAGTTCACCCGAGGCCACCATCTCGTTGAACTTGAGGCCCGCGAGGTGGCGCTCCTGGTAGCCGAGCCAGCAGATGCGCGCCGGCAGCCCCTCGAAGTGAACTTTCTCCGCCGCCTTCTCGAGCCAGCGGTGGAGGGCGGCGTCTTCGGGGAACAGCTCAGCCACGGCACGGTCGGTCTTGGCGATGTCCTCCGGGTCGCCCGAGAGTGCGACCCAGCGGAACGGGCCCTTTCCCTCAGCGAACAGCGGTCGGATGTAGGCGGGCACGAAGCCGGGGAAGTCGAAGGCCCGGCCGAAACCGCCCAGCTGCGCCTCGGCACGGATCGAGTTGCCATAGTCGAACACGGCGGCCCCGGCATCCTGGAAACCCACCATCGCCGCCACCTGGGCCGCCATCGCGGAACGGGCGCGCAACGTGAAGCCCTCCGGGTCGGCGGTCGCAGCATCCTTCCATTCCGCAACAGGAATACCTA
>JAHIOK010000452.1 GCA_018895315.1 Actinomycetota bacterium
CCGTGGATCGTCGGACGCCGGAACATTCCCGGAGAAGGGGCTGCGATCCTGGCCAGCAACCACCTCTCCGTTTCGGACTCGGAGTTCCTGCCGCTGATGCTCGATCGCCCCATGTCGTTCCGCGCCAAGCGCGACTCCTTCACGGGCAAGGGTCTCAAGGGCTGGGCGACCCGCATGTTCATGAAGGCCACCGGGCAGATCCCCATCGACCGTTCCGGGGGCAAGGCGTCCGAGGCATCCCTCAACACCGGTCTGCAGGTGCTCGGCCGAGGCGATCTCCTCGGCATCTACCCGGAAGGCACACGCAGTCCGGATGGCAAGCTGTACCGCGGACGCACGGGTATCGCCAGGATGGCGCTCGAAGCACACGTGCCCGTGATCCCGGTCGTCATGGTCGACACGGCGGAGATCATGCCCATCGGCACGACGCTGCCGCGCGTGGGCCGCGTCGGCATCGTCATCGGCGAGCCGCTGGATTTCTCCCGCTACACCGGGATGGAAGGCGATCGATACATCCTGCGATCCGTCACCGACGAGATCGTTCTCGCGCTGCAGCGGCTCGGTGAGCAGCAATACGACGACGTCTACGCCTCCACCGTGAAGGACCGTCTCACGGCCGCGCGCGGAGACGCTGCCTGACCCCCGCCGATCGTCACCGGTCGATGTGCGCGCCCGGATAGACTGAGCGGATGCCTCAGCAGCACCACGCCGCCCTCGACCACTGGCGGACCCTGCCCATCAAGCAGCAGCCAGTCTGGAACGACCTGGACGCCGTCGCGGCCGTTTCCGATGAGATCGCGACACTGCCGCCGCTCGTCTTCGCCGGCGAGGTCGACAACCTGCGCGACCGACTCGCGCACGCGGCAGCCGGCCGCGCGTTCCTCCTGCAGGGCGGCGACTGTGCCGAGACCTTCGCGGGAGCAACGGCGGAGCAGATCCGCAACCGCGTCAAGACCGTGCTGCAGATGGCCGTCGTGCTCACCTATGGCGCGTCGATGCCGGTCGTGAAGATGGGCCGCATGGCCGGTCAGTTCGCCAAGCCGCGCTCCTCCGACACCGAGACGCGCGGCGAAGTCACGCTGCCCGCATACCGGGGCGACATCGTCAACGGCTTCGACTTCACCGAGGGCTCGCGTCAGCCGGATCCGGCCCGACTGCTCAAGGGCTACCACACCGCCGCATCGACCATCAACCTCGTGCGCGCGTTCACGCAGGGCGGTTTCGCGGACCTCCGTGAGGTCCACAGCTGGAACAAGGGATTCGCTGAGAACCCGGCCAACCAGCAGTACGAGCGACTGGCACAGGAGATCGACCGCGCCATCAAGTTCATGGAAGCCGCGGGAGCGAACTTCGACGAACTGCGCGGTGTCGAGTTCTACATGGGTCATGAAGGCCTGCTGATGGACTACGAGCGGCCGATGACCCGCATCGACTCGCGTACGGGAACTCCCTACAACACCTCGGCCCACTTCCTCTGGATCGGCGAGCGCACGCGCGACCTCGATGGTGCGCACGTCGACTACTTCTCCCGCATCCGCAACCCCATCGGAGTCAAGCTCGGGCCCTCGACCAGCCCCGATATGGCCCTGAAGCTCATCGACAAACTCGACCCCGAACGCGAGCCCGGAAGGCTGACGTTCATCACGCGCATGGGCGCGGGCAAGATCCGCGACGCGCTGCCGCCGCTGCTCGAAGCCGTGCGCGACGCCGGGGCGACGCCACTGTGGGTCACCGACCCGATGCACGGCAACGGCATCACGACTCCCACGGGGTACAAGACGCGTCGCTTCGACGACGTGGTCGACGAGGTACGGGGCTTCTTCGCCGCCCACCGCGCGGTGGGCACGCATCCCGGTGGCATCCACGTCGAGCTCACCGGTGACGACGTCACCGAGTGCCTCGGCGGCTCCGAGATGATCGACGAAGCCACCCTCGCGACGCGATACGAGAGTCTGTGTGACCCGCGCCTCAACCACATGCAGAGCCTCGAGCTCGCCTTCCTCGTCGCCGAGGAGCTCGAGAAGGTCTGATCCCGCTCGCCCCTCGCCGCCCCGCGGAAGGCGCGAGACGTCAAAGAAGCGCAACCAGGACACGTCCCGGTTGCGCTTCTTTGACGTCTCGCGGCGGCCTGTGGACAACTTCTGCGGGGATTTCGCCGTGCGGGCAGGATCGTGTGATGCCGCACCGCGCCCCGCTCCCTCCGCTGCTCGACCCCGGAGTCTTCACGACGGCCGAAGCTCGCGAGTCCGGCGTGCCACGCGGTCGCCTGCGGGCGCAGGACATCGTCCATCCGTTCCACGGCATGAACGCGGCCGGTGTACTGCTCGACGACGTAGAGTCCGCCTGCGAGGCGCTGACACCCTTGCTCGCCGAGCGCCAGTGGTTCAGCCACCTGACCGCGGCGCGCCTGTGGGGCATGCCGCTGCCAGAGAACTGGGTGCCGGCAGAACCACTGCACACGCTCGCGCTGGCGGGGTCGCATCGGATGCAGCGGGTGGGCGTGATCGGGTGGGAGACCGAACGCAGCGACATCCCGCGCTCGATGCTGGGTCTGCTCCCCGTCGTTTCGCCGGCGACCGTATGGGCGCAATTGGCCATGCCGGGCGCCGTGCTTCTGCGAGATGCGCGGTATCCCGACGACCCGCCGCGCCGGAGCGCCCTCTCGGCCGAGTGGCTGGTGGCCGTCGGTGACTTCCTGGTGAGCGGGAAGCGAGAGAAGCCGCGGCGCCCGCTCTGCACGATCGCGGAGTTGACTCGTGAGCTCGCGGCGCATCGAGGCAAGCGGGGAGCCAAGGCCCTCGCCTGGGCTCTCGAACGGGTGCGAAGCCCGGTGGACTCATCGCAGGAGACGTTCCTGCGACTCGGGCTGATCGAGGCGGGTCTGCCCGAGCCTGACGTGCAGGTGCCGGTGGTCACAGCGGGCGGCCTGCGGCACGCGGATCTCGGATATCCCGACTCGGGCGTGCTGATGGAGTACCAGGGTGACGAGCACCGCACGAGTCGCCGTCGGTGGCTCGACGATCTCACACGCCGCCAGCTGTTCGAGGATGCGGGCTACCTCGTGATCGAGGTCGGTGCAGATGACATGTACCCGGACTGCCGTGCTCTCGGCCGCCGCGTACGCCGCGCGCTGGATCGCCGACACTTCTCCACGTGACCCGCGCCGCTCACCCGCGCCGCTCACCCGCGCCGCTCACTCGCGCAGGACTCTCGCGCAGGGCTCTCGCGCGCAGGGCTCGCGCGCGGGGCGATCAGCCGAAGGCGGAGATCCGCAGGTAGATCGTGGAGCCCTTGGTCTTCTGGGTGCCAGCGGCGGGATCGGTGCCCGTGACCTTGGTCAGGGCGTTCGGGAACGGCTGCGCGAAGAACGGCGCGTAGTTCACCTTGAACCCGGCGCTCTCCAGGGTCTTCACGGCGTCGTCGCGGTTCTTGCCGCTCACGTCGGGAACGGGGAAGAGCTGCGGTCCCTTCGATACGATCAGCGTGACGGTGTCGCCGGGCTTCCAGTTGCCGCCGCCGGGGCGGCCGGCGATGTCGAGGACGATCCCCGCCGCCACGGAGTCGCTGAACTTCTCGGTGGACGTTCCCGATACCTGCAGACTCTTGCCCATGAGGATGCTCGTCGCATCGGCGACGCTCTTGCCTGCGACGCTCGGCACCGGGCCGAGTGAGACCGACAGTGTCGCGGCATCGCCTTCGTGGACGGTGCAGCCCTTCGAGCAATCGATGGCGGTTCCCGTTGAGCGGGGAGTGACGGATGCCCCGATCACGGTGTTCGCTTCGGCATCGGTGAACGAGGTCGAGTTCTCCCCGACGACGAGATTCGCTGCGATGAGCGCCGCGCGTGCCTGGTCGGCGCTCATCCCCGCGAGGGCTCCGACATCGTGTGGCTGGGGTCCCTGCGAGACCACCACCGTGACGATCGAATCCTTGTCGACGCGGGTCCCGGACGCGGGCTCCGAGCCGAGCGTGGTGCCGGCGACGACATCGAGGTTGTACTGATCCTGCTGCACGGCCTGGAGCGATTGCGCCGCGAGCAAGGCCTTGGCGTCGTCGAAGGTCCTGCCGGAGACATCCGGCACGGGCACCATCGACCCGGGGCCGGAGCCGAACCACCAGCCCGTGCCGCCGGCCAGGGCGGCCAGGAGAACCACGAGCACGATGAGCCACGCACCCTTTGTGGCGCGGCGCTTCGTGCTGCGACGCAGGAGCGACGCGTTGTCGGTGTCGCCCACGGTGGCCGTCGGCGCAGTCATCATGGCGGGGAGCACCGCCGTCAGCTCGATCGAGTCGTCGCGGTCGTCAACGGTGCGGGTGCTCGCGGAGAGCGTGCGCGCGACTTGCGGGGCGATGCCGAGGTCGCGCTCGATCTCTCGCAGGCGCGTGAGCATTTCGCTCGCATCCGACGGGCGGTCATCCGGCGTGCGCTCGGTTGCCCACAGCACGAGTTCGTCGAGCTGTTCGGGCACGCCGGGGTTCTTCACGCTGGGGCGGGGCACCGAATCGGTCGCGTGTTGGAACGCGATCTGCATCGGCTGTTCGCCCTTGTAC
>JAHIOK010000453.1 GCA_018895315.1 Actinomycetota bacterium
GATGATCGGCGTGGGTTCATCGATCACCTCCGAGGAGTGGCTCGTCGACGCCGACGATCTCCGGGCGGCACCGCGCGTGGTCTGGCCGCGCGTCGAGGGCGTCGAGTACGACTCGGATCACGCCGTCGTCGACGGCGAGGACGTCCTGTTCATCCTCCACAACGACGGCGCCCTGGACTTCGAGCTCGTGCGGGTGTCGGCATCCGACCCGATGGGCGCGCGAGATGTCGTCGTCGCACACGAGAGCGGTGTGCGACTGCTCGGGGTGTCGACGTTCCGCGACTGGGGACTGATCGGCTACCGCAACGGGGGCCTCGCCCGCATCGGCATGCTCGACTACGGCACGGGACGCATCGACGAGATCACGTTCGACGAGCCCCTTTTCGCCGCCGGTGCCTCCGGCAACCCGGAGTGGGCACCGCCGGTGATCCGGCTCGGATATGCCTCGTTCGTCACCCCCGGCACCGTCTACGACTACGACGTGGCCACGCGTGCGCTGCACCTGCGCAAACAGCAGCCGGTGCTCGGAGGATACGACCCCGCCGACTACGACCAGGCGCGGGTATGGTCGACCTCCGCGGACGGCACGCAGGTGCCCGTCTCTCTCGTGTGGAAGCGCGCGTTCGGCGAAGCCGGAGCGTCTCCTCGCGCACTGCACCTGTATGGCTACGGCTCGTACGAGCACTCCATCGAGCCGGGTTTCTCGGTGGCGCGACTGAGCGAACTCGACCGCGGCGTGATCTTCGCGGTCGCTCATGTGCGCGGCGGCGGTGAGATGGGCCGCCAGTGGTATGAAGACGGCAAGCTGCAGCACAAGCGCAACACCTTCACCGACTTCGTCGACGTCGCCCGGCATCTGATCGACAGCGGCTACACCACCGCCGATCGGATGGTCGCCGAGGGAGGTTCGGCCGGCGGCCTGCTGATGGGAGCGGTCGCCAATCTCGCCCCCGAGCTGTTCGCCGGCATCATCGCCGAGGTGCCGTTCGTCGACGCGCTGACGACAATCCTCGACCCGTCGCTGCCACTGACCGTGATCGAGTGGGATGAGTGGGGCGACCCCCTCCACGACGCCGACGTCTACGCCTACATGAAGTCGTACACCCCGTACGAGAACGTCCGGGAGGATGCCGTCTATCCCGCCATCCTCGCCGTCACGTCGCTGAACGACACCCGCGTGATGTACGTCGAGCCGGCGAAATGGGTCGCCCGCCTCCGCGAGGTCGGGGCCGATGCCCTGCTGAAATGCGAGATGGTGGCCGGACACGGTGGCGTGAGCGGACGCTACAACTCCTGGCGCGAGCGGGCGTTCGAGCTCGCCTGGATCCTCGACACGCTCGGGTTGTCCGAGTCCTGATCTTCCTCGCCGCGGTGCGCGAGTCTCCACTCGTTAGAATGGATCCCGCCTAAGCGGACATCGACGCGCCGTTTGCAGATACTCACACAATCGGCAGGAGCCCCGTATGTCCACGCCTCGGCTGGTCGCGTTCGACCTCGACGACACTCTCGCGCCATCGAAGGCGGCGATCGACCCGCGCATCGGCGATCTCCTGATCAGGCTCGCCGAAAAGGTCGAGGTCGCCATCATCTCGGGCGGCCAGCTCGGACAATTCCGCACACAGGTGGTGGAAAAACTGCCGGATGCCTCCGACGAGACGTTCGCCCACATCCACCTCATGCCCACGTGCGGCACGCAGTACTACCGCATCACGCCGGCCGAGATCGAGACGGTCTACGCGTTCGCCCTGTCCGACGAGGAGAAGACCGCCGCGCTCACCGCCGTCGAGGAAGAGGCACGCCGACTCGGACTCTGGGCGAGCGAGACGTGGGGCGACATCCTCGAAGATCGCGGCTCGCAGATCACCTTCTCAGCCCTCGGTCAGAGCGCCCCCCTGGACGCGAAGACCGCGTGGGATCCGACCGGGGCGAAGAAGAATGCGCTCCGCGAGGCCGTGGCCGCCCGCATCCCCGATCTCGAAGTCCGCTCGGGAGGATCGACATCCGTCGACATCACTCACCGCGGGATCGACAAGGCCTACGGCATGCGCAAACTCTCCGAGCAGACCGGCATCTCCCTCGATGACATGCTCTTCGTCGGTGATCGCCTCGACCCCGACGGCAACGACTATCCCGTCCTCGCGATGGGTGTCGCGTGCGAGGCCGTCGAAGGCTGGGAGCAGACCGCCGAGTTCCTCGAAGCCCTGATCCCGACGCTCCCCGCGCGCTGACGTCCGACGTTCGCCGGCGCCGCGGGCGGGTCTGCTCAGGAGGTGCGCACCGATCCCGCCACGGGAACGAGGCGCTGCAATTGGGTGACGTGTTTCGGTTCGAGCTCCTCGAGCGACGAGACGCCGAGCAGCTTCATCGTCCGCTCGATCTCGCTGCGGAGGATCGCGATCATGCGGTCGACGCCTTCGCGCCCGCCCGCCATGAGGCCATAGAGGTAAGCGCGCCCGACGAGGGTGAAGCTCGCACCGAGCGCGACGGAGGCCACGATGTCGGCGCCGTTCATGATGCCGGTGTCCACCATGACCGTCGCATCCTTACCGACC
>JAHIOK010000454.1 GCA_018895315.1 Actinomycetota bacterium
GAGCCAAGGGTTCAATTCCGCCGCACTGTCGATCTTCGACGCTGTCGGTTCGGCCACGGCGATCGCTGCGATGGGCCTGGTGTTCACCGCGCTCAGCGCCACCGGAAGCAGCTTCCCGGCCGTTTTCGGGATCGCTGCTGCCCTCGCGGCGCTCGCACTCGTCCCCGGCCTTCGGTTGAGCCGCACGATTTGAAAGGGCTAGTGAGGTAAGGCTAGCCTAAGGCCATGACTTCCGACACGGCATCCGTCCGCGTTCGTCCCGGCTATCGGCCGTTCATCGCGAGGGTGGCGATGGCACAGCGATTGTCGCCGCACTTCGTGCGAGTGACGTTCACCTCCGCCGACTTCGCGCACTTCGGCACAGCCGGACTCGACCAGCGGGTCAAGGTGATCCTGCCGCTGACGGACGGTTCGCTGTGCGATATCGGCCAGCACGACGAGGCCTCGATGGACGCAGGGGAGTGGTACACCCGATGGCGCGCCCTGCCCCCAGGCCGACGCAATCCGTTCCGCACCTATACCGTGCGTCGCATCGACCCGGCGGCGCGGGAGCTCGAGATCGATTTCGTCGTGCATCACGACGCCGGACCCGCGGGGGCCTGGGCCGACCGCGCCGAGATCGGCGACGCGCTCGTCATCGTCGGTCCCGACCAACGCAGCCCCGAATCGCTCCTCGGGCTGGACTGGCATCCGGGCAGTGCACGCCGTGTGCTGCTCGCCGGCGACGAGACCGCGGCGCCCGCGATCTCGTCGATCCTCGAATCGCTCGACGGCGCCTTCGAAGCCGACGCGTTCATCGAGGTGCCGTCGGCCGCAGACACGCAGGAGCTCGCGTCGGGTGACGGCATCCGCGTGCACTGGCTGGCGCGGGGTGATCGCCCCCACGGGCAGGCCCTGATCCACGCGTTGGAGGAGTGGGTGGCGGCGTCTCCCGACCTCCTCACGCGCGCCGCTGCGCCCCGACGGCAAGAACTCGACGACATCGACGTCGATCGCGATCTCCTGTGGGACAGCCCGGAGGCCGCCGACGGCGAGTTCTACGCCTGGATCGCCGGAGAATCCGGGACGGTCAAGACGCTTCGCCGGATGCTGGTGACCGGCCAGGGTGTCGACCGCAAACGCGTCGCGTTCATGGGCTACTGGCGGCTCGGACAGGCAGAGCGCGTCGAATGAGGAGGTCTGCTCGGTCTCGACGGGCCGGCATCGTGCTCATTGTCGCGCTCGGGTTCCTCCTCGTCATGGTGATCGCGAGTCTGACGATCGGCGCCCGCGCGATCGCTCCCTCGGTGGTGCTCGACGCGCTCCTCCGCCCTGAGGACGGGCTGGCCGACCACATCGTGGTGCTCACGCAGCGCGTGCCGCGCACGATCATCGGACTGCTCGCCGGTGCAGCACTCGCGGTCGCCGGCACGGTGATGCAGGGCCTCACCCGCAACCCGCTCGCCGATCCCGGGCTGCTCGGTGTGAACGCAGGCGCCTCGGTCGCGGTGCTCGTGGCCATCACGGTCTTCGGCATCACGCAGCCGGCGGGTTTCGTGTGGTTCGCTTTCGGCGGCGCCGCGCTCGCGGCCTCGATCGTCGCGATGGTGGGGTCCCGCGGACCCGAGGGGGGAAACCCCGCGAAGCTCGCACTCACCGGCGCCGCGGTCACCGCCGGTCTCACCGCGGTGACCACCTTGATCCTCACGACATCGATCCAGGCCCTGGACGTCTACCGCTACTGGATCGTCGGTGGTCTCACCGGCCGGGGACTCGACACGGTCGTGGTCGTGGTCGTCCCGATCACCGTGGGTATCGCGATCGCGCTGGCCTGCGCGCGCGGCCTCGATCTGATCGCTCTCGGGGAGGACACGGCGGCGGGCCTCGGGCACAGCGTCGCCCGCACGCGCGGGCTCGGTGTGCTCGCCACAGTGCTGCTGTGCGGCGGTGCGACCGCCATCGCCGGTCCGATCGTGTTCATCGGCCTCCTGGTGCCGCACGCGCTGCGCGCACTCGTCGGCAGCGACTACCCGCGGCTCCTGGTGACGGCCATGCCGGTGGGTGCCGGCATCCTTCTCCTCGCCGACGTGATCGGCCGAGTCATCGCCCTCCCCGGAGAACTGCAGGCGGGGATCGTCGTGGCGTTCGTCGGGGCGCCGGTGCTCATCGCCATCGTGCTCCAGCGTCGGCAGGTGACGCTGTGAGCGTCGTCGAGGGCGTGCGCACCCGCGTGCGCCGACGCAGGACCCTCGTGATCTCGGCTCTGCTGCTGATCGTGCTGGCCGTCACCGTGGTCGCGCTGTCGGTGGGGGACTATCCGCTCTCGCCCGCGCAATTGTGGCGGGCACTCTGGGGCGGCGGATCACGCGTCGAGGCATACGTGTTGTTCCAGGTGCGAGCGCCGCGCGTCATGATGGCGATCGTCGTGGGAGCCTGCCTCGGAGCGGCGGGCGCTCTGCTCCAGGCGCTGCTGCGCAATCCTCTCGCGAGCCCCGATCTGCTCGGCATCAGCGGCGGAGCCAGCGTCGCGGCCGTGTTCGTGATCCTGGTGCTCGGACTGACCGGTCCGCTGCTGGCCGCCGCGGCGTTCGCCGGGGGGATGCTGGTGGCCGGGCTCCTCCTGCTGGCGGGCCGGCGCGCCGGTGAGGGGATCTATCGCCTGGTGATGGTGGGCGTGGGCGTGTCGTTCCTCAGTGCGTCGATCACGAGCTTCTTGATGGTGCGCGCCCAGGTCGAACTGGCGCAGTCCGCGCTGGTGTGGTTGACCGGAACGCTCGCCTCGGCCGCGTGGTGGCAGGTGCTGACGGTGCTCGCGGTCGCGTTCCTCGCTCTGCCCGGAGTGCTCGCCTCGGCCCGCTGGCTGCCCATTGTGCAGCTCGGTGTGCAGACATCCACCGGTCTCGGCGTGCGTCCGGGCACTGTGCGCGGCGTCACCATAGCGACCGCCGTCCTGCTCACCGCCGTCACCTGCGCCTTCGCCGGGCCCATCTCGTTCGTTGCTCTGTGCGCTCCCGCGATCGCCCGCCCGCTTCTCGGCCATGGAGCGATCGGAATCGGGGCGAGCGCTGTCGTCGGCGTCGCGATCCTGACCACGGCCGACCTGGCTGCCCAGTACGCCATCCCCGGGCTGTCCCTCCCCGTCGGCGTGATTACCGGGGCGATCGGCGCCATCTTCCTCCTCTGGCTCCTCGCCTCGTCGAAAGGACGCACGCTGTGAGCACCGTCTCCGCGGCACCATCTGCCGCCCCCCGGCTCGTCGCACGCGCATTGGATGCCGGATACCCCGGTCGCCGCGTGATCGAGGGTCTCGACCTCGAGATCGCGCCGGGTCGAATCACGATGATCATCGGTGCGAATGCGTGCGGCAAGTCCACCCTGCTCGGGGTGCTCGCGGGTCTGAACGCTCCCCAGGGTGGTGCGGTGCAGCTCGACGGCGTCGACATCTCCACGATCGGCCGCCGCAGGTTTGCTCAGACGGTGGGGCTGTTGCCGCAGCATCCGACCGCCCCCGAGGGAATCACCGTGGCCGAGCTCGTCTCGCGCGGGCGCCACCCGCACCGGGGCGTCTTCCAGCGCTGGGACGCGGTCGATACCCGGATCGTCGATGAGGCGATGGCCACGACCGGTGTCGACGCGCTCGCCGACCGTCCCGTCGGCGACCTGTCGGGGGGACAGCGCCAACGCGTATGGATCGCGATGGCGCTCGCTCAGACTCCTCGCATCCTGCTCCTCGACGAGCCGACGACCTTCCTCGACATCAGTCATCAGCTCGAGGTGCTCGATCTGCTCCGCAACCTCAACCGCACAGAGGGCACCACGATCGTCGTCGTCCTGCACGATCTGAACCTCGCTGCCCGCTATGCCGACGATCTCGTCGTGATGTGCGGGGGCCGCGTCGTCGCGCACGGCACTCCTGTCGACGTGCTGACGAAGGAGGTCGTCGCCGAGGCGTTCTCGCTCGATGCCCTGGTGATCTCCGATCCCCTCACTCACACCCCCCTGATCGTCCCCGTCCCCGCAGTCCCCACCGAAAGGAAACACCGCACATGAACCGACGTCTCTCGAGAGTCACCGCGACGGCTGCCGCTGTCGCGGCGAGCGCACTCCTCCTCGCCGGATGCTCCGGCACGGCCGGCGCGAGCGCCACCACCGCCGCGGCCGCGAGCGAGAACTTTCCGGTCACGCTCACGCACATGTACGGCGAGACGACGATCGATACCGCCCCCGAGCGCGTCGCGACCTGGGGCTGGGGCGCGACGGACGCGGTTCTGGCGCTCGGGATCGTGCCGGTCGCTGTCGCATCGATGGACTACGGGGGCGGTGCGGATCGCATCACCCCGTGGGTCGAGGGAGCGATCGAGAAGCTCGGGGGAGAGACCCCGAAGATCCTCGATTCCGCGACGTACGAGCTGTCCGTCGAAGAGCTGCTGGCGACCGATCCCGATGTGCTCATCGCCCCTTACTCCGGTCTGACGAAGGAGCAGTACGACGCGGTGACGGCCGCAGGCATTCCGGTGGTCGCCCCGGAGAAGGCGTTGTGGTCGACGCCGTGGCGTGATGTCATCACCGAGACCGGCACCGCGCTGGGTCTGGAGGGAAAGGCGACGACGCTGCTGGCCGATCTCGACCGTCAGGTGGCGGATGCTGCTGCCGCGCACCCCGAGTTCGCCGGAACGTCGATCGCGTACGCGTCGGATAACGTCGACACGTTCTACCTGTACCTGCCGGCGGACCCGCGCGTCGAGATCCTGGAAGACCTCGGCTTCACATCGGCGAAATCCGTCACGGCGTTGGACACGGGTGAGTCGACCTTCTACACGACCGTGAGCGGCGAGACCCTCGACCAGATCGACGCCCAGGTGGTCTTCACTCAGGTCGACACCGAGGATGCGCTGAACACCTTCCTCACCTCGGCGCGCACGACCCTGATCCCGGCGGTGTCGAAGGGGGCGGTCGCGGCGATCGTCGGTGAAGAGAACGTCGCGGCGATCTCCCCGACGGCGCTCACGCTGCCCTACATCCTGCCGACGATGGTCGAGAAGCTCGCGGCGGCCACCGCGGCGGCGAAGAGCTGACCCGATCCACGCACGAAGAAGGCCCCGACCGACTGGTCGGGGCCTTCTTCGTGTGCGCTACTTACGAGCGTCCAGCGCGCGCACGCTCTTCCACGCGAGCGGCACGAGCGCGGCGGCCAGCAGCGCCTTGACGATGTCGCCGATGATGAACGGGACGAACCCGGCACCGATCGTTGCGGCGAGAACGGAGTCATAGCCCATCGCGCCCGACCAGACGGCCTCGCCGAAGTTCGCGAGCGATGCGTAGAGCCACGGGAGTCCGAACAAGTACATCA
>JAHIOK010000455.1 GCA_018895315.1 Actinomycetota bacterium
CGCCGATGAGTCCCGCCGCTCCTGCGGACTTGTGACCGTCTTTCGTCTCTTCATTGAGATTCGAGCTGACGTCCCACCCCCAGAAGTAGAAGGCTGCGATGAGAGCGGCGCCGACGAAGACGCCGGATCCGCCGAGGTGCGTGAAGCCCAGCCAGTCCCACGAGAAGTCCGGGCCCGCGTGGGTTGTCGTCGCCGCGCGGATGAGCGCCAGCACGGCGAAGACGGCGAGGATGCCGACCTCGATGATCGACATGATCCACTGCGCGCGCGCGGTGACATGCACGCCGAAGTAGACGCACGCCGCCATCACGACGAACCAGATCGCGCCGATGCCGGTGATCAGAGGAACGTTGTCGGCCTGGCTCGGGTCGAACAGCGAGACCGTCATCGCGCCGGCTGGGAGTGCTCCTGCCACCATGAAGATCGTCGCCGAGATGATCAGCGCCCAGCCGGAGAGGAATCCCAGCGCGGGTGTGAGCGCGCGCGCGACCCACGAGTACGCTGCGCCGGCGTTGACATCGGCGCGGCCGAGATAGAGGAACGCCCAGGCGATGCCGAGCATGGGGATGCCGCACCACAGGAGCGCGGCGGGTGCACCGAGCCCTGCCACGCCCACGAGCGTGGCCGTGGTGGCGGCGATCGAATAGGCCGGCGCACTGCCGGCGACCGCCATCACGATGGATCCGGCGGCACTGACACCGTCGGACTGGAGGTTGTGTGTGTCTCCCTGGGCGTCGGGTGCGACCGGAGAGTCGAGTCTTGTCATCTGTCTGTCCTTTGAAGCACCATCGGCGATGCTGATGCGGACGCTACACCCGACGTGTGTCGTTCATGTCACGGCGCGGCAAGATGGGTCCATGCCCATCCTCAACAAGGACATGACGCTCTGCATCTCGCTCGCAGCGCGTCCCTCCAACCTCGGCACACGGTTCCATAACTTCCTCTACGAGGAGCTCGGACTCAACTTCATCTACAAGGCGTTCTCGACCGATGACATCGTCGGCGCGATCACTGGCGTGCGGGCCCTCGGCATCCGCGGATGCTCGGTGTCGATGCCCTTCAAGGAGGCAGTGATCCCCCTGGTCGACGAGATGGAGACCTCCGCGGCAGCGATCGAATCCGTGAACACGATCGTCAACGACGGAGGCCGACTCGTGGCATCCAACACCGACTATGAAGCCGTCTCCGCGCTGCTGCGCGAACACGCCGTCGACACGGCGCTGCCCGTCGTCGTGCGCGGATCGGGCGGCATGGCGAAGGCCGTGGTGGCGGCGTTCCGCGGCGCAGGGTTCGACACGCTCACGGTCCTCGCGCGGAACGAACAGGCCGGACGTGCGCTCGCCGACAAGTACGGATACACCTGGTCGCGGGATGAGCCGGCCCCGGGGTCGAGCGTGATCGTCAACGTCACCCCGCTCGGCATGACCGGCGCCGACGCCGACGCGCTCGCGTTTCCTCCTGCAGTCATCGAGGCTGCTGAGGTCGTGTTCGACGTCGTCGCCTTCCCCGCCGAGACGCCGCTGGTGCATGCCGGGAACCGCGCCGGGGCGCTGGTGATCACGGGCGCCGAGGTGATCGCCATCCAGGCCGCACGACAGTTCGAGCGCTACACGGGCGTCTCGGTGAGCCCCGATCAGGTCGCCCGCGCATCGGCGTTCTCTCGCGCCGTGTGAGTACGACGAAGGGGATGCCCCGGCACGAGGCATCCCCTTCGTCGTACGTGGTCCTCAGCCGCGCGACTGATAGATCGGTGCAGCGCCGTGGACGGCGTCTCCGACCTTGTGCACGCGGATGTCGTTGGTCGAGCCGATGATTCCTGGAGGGGAACCGGAGATCACCACGACCTTGTCGCCGACCTTTGCGAGGTCGTTCGCGAGGAGATAGTCGTCGACCTGGATGAACATGCGGTCGGTGTGCTCCACCGGCTCGACGAGGGTTGACTGCACACCCCAGGTGAGGGCCATCCGGCGACGAATCGCCGGTTCGGGGGTGAACGCCAGCATGGGGATCTTCGGGCGCAGGCGCGACATGCGACGTGCCGAATCGCCCGACTCGGTGAAGATGCAGAGATACTTCGCGTCGACGAAGTCGGCGACCTCGATCGCGGCGAGCGTGATGGCGCCACCCTGCGTGCGGGGCTTGTTGGTCAGCGGAGCGATGCGCTCGAGTCCGTGGTCTTCGGTGGACTCGACGATGCGCGCCATCGTCTCGACGACCACGACCGGGTAGTCGCCCACGCTGGTCTCGCCCGAGAGCATGACCGCGTCGGCGCCATCGAGAACCGCATTCGCGACGTCGCTGGTCTCGGCGCGCGTCGGGACGGGATTGTTGATCATCGACTCGAGCATCTGCGTCGCAACGATGACGGGCTTGGCCATACGGCGCGACAGCTCGACCGCGCGCTTCTGCACGATCGGAACGGCCTCCAGAGGCAGCTCGACGCCGAGGTCACCACGGGCGACCATGATGCCGTCGAAGGCGTCGATGATCTCCTCGAGGTTCTCGACGGCCTGCGGCTTCTCGATCTTGGCGATGACGGGGATACGACGGCCCTCTTCCGCCATGATCACGTGCACGCGCTGCACATCCTCGCCGCTGCGCACGAACGACAGTGCGATGAGGTCGGCACCGATGCGCAGACCCCAGCGCAGGTCTGCCTCGTCCTTCTCGGACAGAGCCGGGACGTTCACCGCGACACCGGGCAGGTTGATGCCCTTGTTGTTGGAGACCGGGCCGGCGACGATGACCTTGGTCGTGACGACCGTGTCATCGGATTCGATGACCTCGACCTTGACCTTGCCGTCGTCGATCAGGAGGAAATCGCCTGCCTTGACATCCTGCGGCAGGCCCTTGAACGTCGTCGAGACGATCTCCTTGGTGCCGGGGATGTCATCGATGGTGATCTTGAAGATGTCACCGACGGCGAGCTCGTGGGGGCCGTCGGCGAACTTGCCGAGCCGGATCTTCGGGCCCTGCAGGTCGACCAGCACCGCTACCGGGCGGCCTGCGTCATCCGCTGCCCGACGCACATTGGCGAAGTTGTTCTCGTGCACGGCGTAGTCGCCGTGGCTGAGGTTCATGCGGGCCACGTCCACACCGGCGTCGATGATGGCGCGAACCATCTCGTACGACGACGTGGCGGGACCCAGGGTGGCGACGATCTTGGCGCGTCTCATCCGTTTAAACTCCGGGGGTTTGGGGTTGGGGAAGCGTGGCCAGCCTACGCGGGCAACACACTCATGGCGATATCGGTGGGCGCGACGGGCGCGGGCAGCGCCGTCTCGCCCATCAAGTAGGTGTCGACGTGGGCAGCGACCGCACGACCTTCGGCGATCGCCCAGACGATGAGCGACTGGCCACGTCCGGCGTCTCCGGCCACGAACACGCCGGGAGAGGTGCTCTGGTAGTCGTCGGCACGCTCTACCGTGCCGCGTCCGCCGAACTGTGCTCCGAGCTGTTCTTCGACCAGGTCGCGCTCGGGGCCGGTGAAGCCCATCGCGATGAGCACCAGATCTGCGGGGATCTCGCGCTCGGTGCCACTCTTGGGCACCCGGCGACCGTCGACGAAAGCGGTCTCGGCAACGCGCAGAGCACGTACCTCACCGACGTCGTTGCCGAGGAACTCCACCGTCGAGGCGAGGTATGACCTCTGACCGCCCTCCTCGTGCGCGGAGGCCACTTCGAACAGCGTGGGACTCATCGGCCACGGCTGGTGGGACGGACGCTCGGACGGCGGCTGGGTGCCGATCGCAAGGTTCGTGACGCTGAGGGCACCCTGGCGGTGGGCCGTGCCGATGCAGTCGGCCCCGGTGTCACCACCGCCGATCACGATGACGTGCTTGCCCTCGGCGCTGATCTGGTGCGGCACCTGATCGCCCGCGGTCGCCTTGTTCGATTCGACGAGATACTCCATCGCGAAGTGCACGCCGGCGAGGTCTCGACCGGGGATGGCGAGCTCACGCGGCACCGTCGCACCGGTGGCGATGACCACCGCGTCGTAGCGGGCACGCAGATCGGACCAGGTGATGTCCTTGCCGATCTCGACACCGGCACGAAACCGCGTGCCTTCGTCCTGCATCTGACGCAGGCGCGACTCGAGGTGGCGCTTCTCCATCTTGAAGTCGGGGATACCGTAACGCAGCAGACCGCCGATGCGATCGTCCCGCTCGAACACCGCGACGGTGTGACCGGCGCGCGTGAGCTGCTGGGCGGCCGCAAGGCCCGCAGGCCCCGAGCCGACGACCGCGATCGTCTTGCCCGTCAGGCGTCCCGGCGGCTCGGGCTGGACCCAGCCATGGGAGAAGGCCTCGTCGATGATCGAGACCTCGACCTGCTTGATCGTCACGGCGGGCTGGTTGATCCCGAGCACGCAGGAACTCTCGCACGGCGCGGGGCAGAGGCGCCC
>JAHIOK010000456.1 GCA_018895315.1 Actinomycetota bacterium
GCCGCGCGTTCATGCGCGACCAGCACGGTCATGGGAGTGTGGGCGCACTACGACGACGACCTGATCTTCTCGAACCCCGGACTTCAAGCCGCCATCACGGCCGGCGATTGCGTGCGGACGCTGTTCGTGACCGCGAGCGATGCGGGCAGGGGCTCCGACTACTACCACTCGCGCGAGCTCGGCATCCTGCGCGCGTACAACCTGATGCGCGGATCGACGACGACGTGGACCACAGAGTCGATGACGCTCCTCTCCGGAGCCCACCTGACGATGTTCACGCCCCAGGATGACCCACGTCTCTCGATCGCGACGCTGCGGCTTCCCGACGGCGGAATCCACGCCAAAGGGTTCACCTCGACGGGGAACGTCGGAATCCCGAGCCTGCTGCAGGGCACGATCAGCTCCATCGCCCCGGTCGACGGCGGCCCGGCCCTGACCGCCGACAGCATCCGTCAGTCCATCGCCGAGCTCGCCTCGGCGTGGGGGGCGAGCGACGTCGATACCTTGATTCCGACCGCCTCCGCACTGGCGAACGGGGATCACCCCGACCACGGTGCCGCGGGCACTTTCACCCGGCAGGCGCTGCTCGCTTCCGGGTACCCCGTCGACCACATCCACTACTTCGTCGGATACCCGTCCAAGGGCCTCCCTGCCAACGTTTCGGGCGACACCCTGACGAGGAAAGTGGACATCTACCGCACCTACGCGCGGGAAGACGTCGAGATCGCCTGCGCCGACAACACTGCCTGCCTCGCACGCCGCAGCTTCGGCGACTGGTTGCAGCGCTCCTACGCCAAGACCGACGCCGAGCTCGCCATCCCCTGATCCAGGGGTCTCCTCGACCCGCGACCGTATGACGTTCGTGCGGGTCACGGCCGTGCCCGTATGGATTTCGTAAGGGCCGCAGTCACAGGCCCCTCAGGGGTGTTGCATCGACTCTCGTGCCCCTTCGGCATCCGCGCCACAGCAGTCGCGCGGCATCCGTGCCGGCGTCGCCGGTCGAAACGGGAGTTCCTGTGCTCGATGTGATCTACCTTCTCGCCACTCTCGCGCTGTTCGCGATCGTGGCCCTCGTCGCCAATGGAGTCGAGGCGATGATCCCCCGCGCCCGCGGCTCCGTCCAGCGCGGCGGCTTCGACTCGCGCGAAGCGATGAGCGGAGAGACCCCGCGATGATCGTCTTCTCCATCCTCGCCGCCGTGCTCGCTCTCGCCGCGATCGGCTATCTGCTCGTTGCCCTCGTGAAGCCGGAGCGATTCTGATGACCGCGGATACCGTCTGGTTCGGGGTGCTGCAGATCGCGAGCATCGTCCTGATCCTCGCCCTGCTCTATCGCCCACTCGGCGACTGGATCGCCCGCACGTACACGAGCGCCAAGGACTGGCGCGTCGAGCGCGGCGTCTATCGCCTCATCGGCGTCGACCCGCAGTCCGAGCAGACCTGGCGGGCCTATGCCCGCGGTGTGCTCGTGTTCTCGCTCATGGGTGTGCTCTTCGTGTACGCCCTGCAGCGGTTCCAAGCCGTGTTGCCGTACTCGCTCGGTCTGCCCGCCGTGCCCGAGGGCCTCGCCTTCAATACCGCGGTCTCGTTCGTCACCAACACCAACTGGCAGTCCTACTCGCCCGAGCTGACCCTGGGCTACACCGTGCAGTTCGCAGGCCTCGCCGTGCAGAACTTCGTCTCGGCGGCGGTCGGTATCGCCGTCGCGGTGGCCCTGGTGCGCGGCTTCGCACGCCGCGGCTCGAGCACGATCGGCAACTTCTGGGTCGACCTCGTGCGAGGAATCACCCGCATCCTGCTGCCGCTCGCGATCATCGCCGCGATCGCCCTGCTGACCGCGGGCGTCGTGCAGAACTTCGCCGGATTCACGGATACCGCGACCCTCACCGGGGGCATCCAGTCGCTGCCCGGCGGACCCGTCGCGTCCCAGGAGGCGATCAAGGAGCTCGGCACCAACGGCGGCGGGTTCTTCAACGCGAACTCCGCCCACCCGTTCGAGAACCCGGCACCGTGGACGAACGCGTTCGAGATCCTGCTGCTGCTCGCGATTCCGTTCGCAATGCCCCGCGCCTTCGGGAAGATGGTCGGCGACAACCGCCAGGGCTACGCGATCCTCGCCGTCATGGCGACGCTGTTCCTCGTCATGATCACCGCCGGCACTTGGCTCGAAGCGCTCGGCATGGGCACCGCGCCGCAACTGGCCGGTAGCCCGATGGAGGGGAAGGAGCAGCGGTTCGGAGTGCTGGGATCCGCCCTCTTCGCCGGGGCGACGACCCTCACCTCCACCGGCGCGGTCGACTCGATGCACGACTCCTACACCGCGCTCGGCGGCATGGCGCCGATGATCAACATGATGCTCGGCGAGATCGCGCCGGGTGGCACCGGCACGGGTCTCTACGGGATGCTGGTGCTCGCCGTGATCGCGGTGTTCGTCGGCGGTCTGCTGGTCGGACGCA
>JAHIOK010000457.1 GCA_018895315.1 Actinomycetota bacterium
GATCAGGAGCACGCGGTTGAAGGCCTCCACCTCCGGGGTCGATGCCGCGACGTACTGCAGGGTTCGGTGCGCGGGGTTCGCCCACCGCTCGCCCGACATCGTCTCGCCGTTCTCGTCGTACCACTCCATCACCGATGCGGACGGCGTGTGTTCTCCGAGCTTCGCGAACCGACTCGGACGCAACGCCGGGTTCTCGCTCCGCAGTCGGATCAGTCGGCGCACGTGTGCATAGACGTCAAGCTGCCACGGTGCGTGCTCCCACGTCATCCAGGTCAGCGCAGAGTCGTGACAGTAGGCATTGTTGTTGCCCCGCTGGGTGCGGGCGAACTCATCACCTGCAGTCAGCATGGGAACGCCGGCCGAGAGCAGCAGTGTGCCGAGTAGGTTGCGCATCGCCTTGCGCCGAGTCGCCAGAATGCTCTCGTCGTCGGTCGGGCCTTCGGCGCCATGGTTGAACGACCGGTTCGTGTCGTTGCCGTCGCGGTTCTGCTCTCCATTGCCGAGGTTGTGTTTGACGTCGTACGACACGAGGTCGCGCAGGGTGAAACCGTCGTGCGCGGTGACGAAATTGATGTTGGCCAGCGGCCCACGATCGTCGGAGAACGTATTCGAGGAGCCTGCGAGACGGGTCGCGAACCCGCCGATGCCGACGGGCGCCGATGATGCGCGACGCGCATAGTCGACGTCGCTCAACCAGAAGTTGCGGACGCGATCGCGGTATCGGTCGTTCCACTCGTGCCAGCCATCGGCGAAGTTGCCGGTCTGCCAGCCGCCCATGCCGACGTCCCAGGGCTCGGCAATGTTCTTGACCCCCACCAATGCCGGGTCAGACGTGATGGCCTCGAGCAGCGGATGGTCGGGCGTGAACGAGTGGTGCTCGTCGCGGCCGAGTGTTGCAGCCAGATCGAAGCGGAAGCCATCGATCTGCACCTCGTTGGCCCAGTACCGCAGCGAATCCAGCACGAGCCGGGCCGCCGCCGCCGACGATGTGTTGACGGAGTTGCCGCATCCGGTGACGTCGATGTAGGCGCCTTCGGCGGTCTGCCGGTAGTACTCCCGGTTGTCGATGCCTCGCAGGCTGCTCCGTGGACCACCAAGTCCTTCTTCTGCGGTGTGGTTGTAGACGACGTCGAGGATCACTTCGAGTCCTGCTGCATGCAGGAGCTTGACCATGCCCTTGAATTCGCGCAGCACGGCTTCCGGGCCCTGGCGACGGCTGTCCGCTGTGGCATAGGCAGCGTGGGGGGTGAAGAAGTTCAGGGTGTTGTAGCCCCAGTAGTTCGTGAGTCCGAGCTGCAGCAGCCGCGGCTCGGAAGCGAACGCGTGCACCGGCAACAGCTCGATCGTGGTCACACCGAGGTTCAGGAAATGCTCGATCATCGCGGGGTGCGCGAGACCGGCGTAGGTGCCGTGCAGAGCGGGTGGGACGTCAGGATGCCGTTTGGAGAGGCCCTTGACGTGGCCCTCGTAGATCACGGTGCGATCGAGGGGTACCGCGGGCTTCTGCACTCCACCCCAGTCGAAGCCCCCGTCGACGACGACCGAACGCCAGTCCTCGTAACCGCCCGAGACGAGTCCGCGCGAGTAAGGCTCGATCAGAAGGGTGCCGGGGTTGAAGGTGTTGCCGGAGCCCGACGGCCCGGCGACCCGCACCGCGTATCGCACCCCCGGGCGCAGGAGAGGCGTCGTGGCGGACCAGATGCCGTCGCCGTCGCGCTCGAGGCAGACTGTGTCGGTGATCCAGTCGAGGTCGGTGTCGTCGAAGATCACGAGGTCGATCGAATCGGCGTTCGCCGACCATACCCGCAGCGTCCCGCCTCCGGCATGCAGAGTGACGCCGAGGCCGTCGAAAGCCGTGCTGAGAAGTCTCGGGGCCGCGTCGATTGCGGTCAGGTTCGGGATGACCATGCCGACAACCCTAACCAGCCTGTGAGACGGAGATGTTAACGAAGTGGAACCGGGTGTCAGGATGCACTGCGCGGCATCGCGATCAGTGCGTGATCAGGTGCCAGATCGCAAGGCCCAGGAGCATGAGACCGAGCGGGATCATGGCGACGTGCAGGATGAGCGCAGAGTTACTCTGCAGCCACGCGCTGAAGCGATCGAGCACCGGACGCACCCGCGTGCGCCCGAAGAGGTAGCCGGCCACGAGCGCCGCCACTGTCGAGACGCCCACGATGGTGAAGAACGCGATGGCCACGACCGTGCCCACTGTGTCGATGGAGGCAGAGCCGATCGCGATTCCTGCGCCGACCGCCAGCGTCAGGTTCTTCGGGCGCACGTTCATAGCGATGCCGATGGCGAACGCGCGGCCCGGGCCCACGCCGTTCAGCGACCGTGTCCACGCCGGGGCGGTATCCGGAACTCGCCGGCACAGGACGCGGCGAGAGGAGGATCAGCACAGCGGCCAGCACGGGCAGCACACTGAGGGCGAGGGCGAGAGGGATCAGGTACCAGAGCACGGAGTCCACGGTTCGACCGCAGGGCCTTCTTCCGCTCCATGCTCATCGTGGACTCCGCACGCAGTTCGTCCATGCCCGCGAGGCTCGTGGGAGAGTGGGGTGATGACGGTCTATCTCGACCATGCGGCCGGCTCACCGCTACGACCGGAGGCGCGTGACGCCTGGCTCGCAGCGCACGATGTCGTCGGCAACGCGTCGTCGATCCACGCCGGCGGGCAGGCTGCGCGGCGACTTCTCGAAGAATCGCGGGAGCGCCTGGCGGCCGTGCTGGACTGCGACCCGATCGAGGTCGTCTTCACATCGGGGGGAACCGAGTCGGTCAACCTGGCGGTGAAGGGGCTCTGGTGGAGCCGCAGGGAAGGCCGCGACACCGTCGTGCTGCCCGACGGTGAACATCACGCGACACTCGATTCCGTCGAGTGGCTGCGCACGCATGAAGGAGCCCGCACCACGCCGGTAGGGCTCGACGCCCTCGGCCGGATCGACCTGGACGCGTTCACCGAGGCTGTCGACGGTGCCGCTCTCGTCACGGCCCTCGCCGCCAACAACGAAGTGGGAACGCGCAACGACCCGGCCGCCCTCGGGGCGGCAGCATCCCGTGCGGGCGTTCCGCTGCACATCGACGCGATCGCCGCGTTCGGACACGTCCCGGTGTCGTTCCGCGGGTGGCGCGCGGATGCCGCCGGCCCCTCCGGGCTGAGCGCCATGAGTGTCTCAGCGCACAAGATCGGCGGACCGGTCGGGGTCGGAGCCGTCGTTGTGGCCCGTGCCGCGGCCCTCACCGCATTGATGCACGGCGGCGGCCAGCAGCGCGGACTGCGGTCGGGGACGCAGGACGTTGCGGGCGCCGCGGCGTTCGCTGCCGCTGCAGAGGCCGCGGACGCCGAACTCGACTCCGAAGCAGTGCGGCTCGTGGAATTGCGCGATCGTCTGGTGCGCGGGATCCTCGCGGTCGTGCCCAACGCCGAGCTGCTGGGCGACCCCTCCGACCGACTGCCCGGCAATGCACACCTGCTCTTCCCCGGCACCGCGGGGGAGACGCTGCTCTTCCTTCTGGATCAAGCGGGCGTCGCCGTCTCGACCGGCTCGGCCTGCCAGGCGGGTGTGTCGGAGCCGTCGCACGTCGTGCTGGCCCTCGGCCGCACCCCCGCCGACGCCCGTTCGGTCCTGCGGATCACGCTCGGGCGCACCACGGACGAGTCCGATACGGCGGCGCTGCTGGCGGCGCTGCCCGACGCGCATCGGCGGGCCGCGGCATCCGGAGCGCGTTCAGCTGCCCGCTCATAGACTGGAAGCATGCGAGTACTGGCGGCGATGAGCGGTGGTGTCGACTCGGCGGTCGCCGCGGCACGGGCGGTCGACGCCGGCCACGACGTCGTCGGAGTGCACCTCGCGCTGTCCCGGGCGGGCGGAACGCTCCGCACCGGAAGCCGGGGCTGCTGCACGATCGAAGACGCCATGGACGCCCGGCGAGCCGCCGACCTGCTCGGCATCCCGTTCTACGTGTGGGATTTCTCCGAGCGATTCCGCGAGGATGTCATCGAGGACTTCGTGGCGGAGTACCGCGCGGGTCGCACGCCGAATCCGTGCATGCGCTGCAACGAGAAGATCAAGTTCGCGGCGCTGCTGGAACGTGCGATCGAGCTCGGCTTCGACGCCGTTTGCACGGGGCATTACGCCACCCTCGTGGACGGCGCAGATGGGCGCGAACTACACCGGGCGTCGGATGCGGCGAAGGATCAGTCGTACGTCCTCGGCGTGCTGAACGCCCAGCAGTTGGCGCACACGTATTTTCCGCTCGGATCGACCCCGTCGAAGGCGATCGTCCGTGCGGAGGCCGAAGCGCGCGGGCTCACGGTGGCGAAGAAGCCGGACAGCCACGACATCTGCTTCATTCCTGACGGCGATACCCGGGGGTGGCTTGCCGAGCGCGTCGGCGCTGAGACCGGCCAGATCCTCGACCAGGGCGGTGCCGTCGTGGGGACGCACGAGGGCGCGCATGCTTTCACCGTGGGTCAGCGCCGCGGACTCTCGCTCGGGATTCCCGCCGCAGACGGCAAGCCGCGGTTCGTGCTGGAAGTGCGCCCGGTCTCGAACACGGTCGTCGTCGGACCGAAAGAGGCGCTCGCGATCGCAGAGATCGCGGGGGAGCGCTTCTCATGGGCCGGTGTCGCACCGCAGCACGGCACCTTCTCGTGCCATGTCCAGATTCGCGCGCACGCCGATCCGGTGCCCGCGGCAGCCGTCCTCGAACGCGGAATCATCACGGTACGTCCCGATACACCGCTCGACGGGGTCGCGCCGGGTCAGACGGCGGTGCTCTACGACGGCACTCGGGTGATCGGGCAGTTCACGATCGACCGCACGATATCCGCGGTCGCGGCCCCGGTCTGATCTCACCGGGGAGCGTCGGCGGCCCTCCTTAGACTGGCCGAGTGGCAGATCTTCCCGACCTCTCGCTCGACGATGCCCGCTCTCAGTCGCAGGAGCTGATCGAGCGCATCCTCGGTGCGCGCGATGCGTACTACGGACGCGACGCCGAAATCGTCGACGACGCGACGTACGACGGCTGGATGCAGCAGCTCGAGGCGATCGAACGGCTCCA
>JAHIOK010000034.1 GCA_018895315.1 Actinomycetota bacterium
CTCGCGGCCACTCGCGGGACGCTAAGGGCTGGAAAGCGGGTTCGATGGCGACCACAGGCGCCCCGCGAACAGCCGCAGGATGGAGGCATCCGCTCCTCCCCAGGGCGGGGATGCCGCAAGCTGTCCACCACGGGACATTCGGCGGCGTAGGCACCACTGGTACTCGGGCATCGTGGCCGTATGGCCCGACGACCGACACCGCTCCCGCCGACACTGCCCCCACAGTTTCGCACGGCATCGGCGCGCGATGCGGGCGTCACACGTCGGCGGCTTCGCGCCGCAGATCTGGAGACCCCGTTCCGCGGTGTGCGTCAAACCAAGACTGAGCAGAGCGATCTCGAAGCCGACGCCAGCCCGTTCGCGCGCGACCGCGCACAGCGCGCTGTTGTCCTCAAAGGCGCCCATGCCTACTCCCTCGTCATGCCTCCGACGGCGTTCTTCGCCGGCCGGACAGCGCTGGTGCTCCAGGGGTTGCCGGTCACGCACGGCACCAACCTCGAAGTCGCTGTGTTCTCTCCTGCGCGGGCACCTCGTCGCTCCGGCATCGACGGGCGACGCATCGAGCCGCACCTGGCCCATACGGCCCAGGTGTCGGGACTACGCGTCGCCACCCCCGGCTCGGCCTGGGCGATGCTCGCTGATGAGGTACCGCTACCTGATCTCATCGTGATCGGAGACGCGATCGTACGCGTGCCGCGGGATCGCACCGGCACTCTCCGGCCCGAGCTGGCCGTGGGCACGCGTGATCAACTAGCGCGGGCGGCATCCGCCGGTAGGCGACGGGGTGCCGAGACTCTGCGCAGGTCGCTCGCCGAGATCCGGGTTGGGAGCTCCTCCCCGTTGGAGACGGAGCTCCGTCTGGATGCCGCGGCCAGCGGGCTTCCCGAGCCCGAACTGGATGTCGAGATCTACGACTCTCTTGGCAGAAGGATAGGGATCTCGGAAATCGTGTACACCGCGTGGCGCATGGTGGTGGAAGTCGAAGGCGATCACCACCGCACAAGTCGTGCGCAATGGAATCGAGACCTCGACAAGTACGCCGCCTACGCGGACGCCGGGTGGGAAGTCGTGCGGGTCTCGAGCGCGCACATCCGTGGCGGGTCGGCTGTGCCGCGGATCATCCGCACCCTCGAACGCCGTGGCTGGAGTGCAGGTGTCCCACGCTGAGCGCAGGACGCCCTTCGCGGGTCGGTTCGTGTCGGATCTGGAGGCTCATACCGACGCGCAGCGACCCGCGAAGGGCGTGGGCGCGGGCTACGCCTCGATGACCAGCGGGACGATCATCGGACGGCGACGCAGCGACGTGTTGACCCAGCGTCCGATCGTGCGACGCACGATCTGCGACAGGGCGTGCGTGTCGCGCACGCCAGACTGGGCGGCTTCGGCGAGGGCGGCGGCGATCTTCGGCTTGACACCGTCGAACACCGAGTCGTCCTCGGCGAAACCCCGCGCATGGATCTCGGGGCCGACGACGACCTTGCCGGTGGCGGCATCCACGACGACGATCACCGAAATGAATCCCTCTTCGCTCAGGATCCGGCGGTCCTTGAGGTCAGCGTCGGTGATCTCACCGACGGTCGAGCCGTCGACGTAGACGAAGCCGATGTCGATCTGGCCGACGACCTTGGCCTCGCCGTCGCGCAGATCGATGACCGTGCCGTTCTCGCCGAGGATCGTGCGCTCGGCCGGGATACCGGTCTCCTGCGCGAGTTTGGCGTTCGCGGTGAGGTGACGGTACTCGCCGTGCACGGGCAGCACGTTCTTCGGCTTCAGGATGTTGTAGCAGTACAGCAGCTCGCCAGCCGCAGCGTGCCCCGAGACGTGCACCTTGGCGTTGCCCTTGTGCACGACGGTGGCGCCCAGCTTGGTCAGGCCGTCGATCACGCGGTACACCGCGTTCTCGTTGCCCGGGATGAGGCTCGACGCCAGGATGACGGTGTCACCCGGACCGGGCTCGATCTCATGATCGTTGTTCGCCATGCGACTGAGCACGGCCATCGGCTCGCCCTGC
>JAHIOK010000458.1 GCA_018895315.1 Actinomycetota bacterium
GAGACGTGCGCATCGATCGCGTCGGTGATGACCGCGTGGCGGCTCCTGCTCGCGACCGGCGACGAAGACTACGCCGACCAGATCGAGCGCACGCTGCTCAATGGCGTGTTCGTCTCACCTCGCGCCGACGGGCGCGCTTTCTACTACGCGAACACCCTGCACCAGCGCACCCGGGGAAGCAACGACGAACAGGATGACGGACTGAGCGAACGGGCAGAGGCGGTGCTGCGCGCCCCGTGGTTCGAAGTGTCGTGCTGCCCGACGAATGTCGCGCGCACTCTTGCCTCGATGGGCGCCTATGTCGCCACCGTCGATGACAGCGGCATCCAGCTCCACCAGTACGCGAGCTGCACTGTGCACGCCGATCTGCCGGGCGGCGAGTCTCTCACGCTGCGCGTCGTCACCGACTATCCCGAGAGCGGCACGATCTCGGTCGTTGTCGTGGACGCGCCCGTTCGGGCCGTCACGATCGGTCTGCGCGTGCCGCGGTGGGCGCGGGGCGCCGCAACGCTCGACGGTCGAGTCGTGCCCGCGAACGTGGCATCCGCCGTCGTCACGCGGGCTTTCGTGGCAGGAGAGGTCGTCGTCCTCGAACTGCCGATGGATCCCCGGGTGACGGTGCCTCACCCGCAGGTCGACGCAGTACGCGGCCAGGTAGCCGTGGAGAGAGGGCCGCTCGTGCTCGCCCTGGAAGACGTCGACCTGCCGGGCGACCGGGATGTGGAAGGCGTCGTCATCGACACGTCCGTGCCCCCGACGGACGCCGCCGACGGAGTCCGCGTGCATCTGCACGACCGCGCCGATCGCGAGATCGGATTCGACGCACGACTCATCGCCTACAAAGACTGGGCGAACCGCGGCTCCTCCACGATGCGGGTCTGGATGCCCACGAGCTGAGGAGTCGAGGAGCTAACGACCCATGCGGTAGGTCGCCAACGCTCGCAACGGCGGCTGCGCCTCGGGATAGGTCACGGATTCTGCGCCCACCGCGCACGCGGAGCGCAGGGCGTCTTCGTGATTCCAGCCGGCGTGCAGCGCCAGGGTGATCGCGGCGCAGAACGCATCGCCCGCCCCGACCGTACTGATGGCCCGGACCTTCGGCGACGGCACCCGCGCAATCTCCACCCCGTGTGCGAACAGCGCGGCTCCCTCCGCTCCGTACGTGACCGCGACGAGCTTGGCCGCCGCGGCCTCTGGTTGCAGCGCGTATTCGGTCTCGTTGACGATGAGCAGATCCGCGCGCTCGATGACGGCCTTGGGCAGCGCGCGGGCGGGTGCGGCGTTGATCGCGAGAAACCCTGGGACGACCTCGGCGAGAGCGACGACGACCTCGAGCGGAATCTCCAGTTGGGCCAGCACTGCCTCATCGGGCCCGAACGAAACGCCGTCGATCGTGACATCGGCGTTGGCCCCCGGGCAGACGACGATCTGGTTCTCGCCCGACTCATCGACCGTGATCAGAGCCGTCCCGGTGGGGGTATCGCCCAGCCAGACTTCGCTCGCATCGACTCCCGCCTCGCGCAGGTTCTGCAGCATCCGTTGGCCGTCGGTGTCGTCGCCGACCGCCCCGATCATGCGCACCGCACCGCCCAGACGTGCCGCGGCGACGGCCTGATTCGCGCCCTTGCCCCCGGCCTGGCGATCGAGCGTGCCTCCGAGCACCGTCTCGCCCGCAGAGGGAAGGCGGGATACGGATGCCGTCAGGTCGATGTTGATGCTCCCCACCACCACGAGGGATCCGAGGGGGCCGAGTTCGGGGTGTTCAGAAGTCACCCTCACATTCCACCATGCCCGCGTCCTGCGCTCCCGCGACCCTCCCGGTTTCCCCGCCGGAATCCCCTCCCGCCGTCCGTGTAGCGTTGCGGGGGCGCGTGATCCTCGCCCCTCGCCCCGCAGCCGACATCCAGGAGACCCGTGACCACGCCGACCCCCGTCTATCTCGACTGCGACACCGGAGTCGATGACGCCGTCGCCCTCGCCTATCTGCTCGCCTCCCCCGCGATCGACCTCGTCGGCATCGGCACCGTCAGCGGCAACACGTCCGCCGCACAGGCTGCCCGCAACACGCTCGATCTGCTCCAGCTCGCCGGGCGCGGCGACATCCCCGTCGCGATCGGCGCCCACGACCACCTCTCGCACGGCTTCAGCGGTGGGGCCCCCCATGTGCACGGCGACAACGGCATCGGCGGGGTCATCCTCCCGCGCGCCACGCGCGAGCCTGAGGCATCCACCGCGGTCGAGCTGTTGATCGAGCTCTCGCACCGATTCTCCGGGCGACTGCACGTGCTCACGATCGGTCCGGTCACGAACATCGCGCTGGCCCTCGCAGCCGACCCGGCCCTGCCCGAGCGCATCGCCGGTGTGACGACGATGGGCGGGGCGGCGGTCGTCCCCGGCAACATCACACCCGTCGCCGAAGCCAATATCTTCAACGACCCCGAGGCCGCGGCGGTGCTCCTGGCGGCCGACTGGGACGTCACCCTCGTCCCGCTGGATGTCACGATGGATCACACCTTGAGCGAAGCGGATCGCGGCGCACTCCTGACGTCGGCCGACCCCTTCACCCGCGCCATCGGCGAGCTGCTCGACCACTACTTCGACTTCTACCTGGGCGAATACGGCATCCGCACGTGCGCCCTGCATGATCCGCTCGCCGCCATCCTCGCCGCCGGAGCCGTCGGCCTCACACGGGCTCCGCGCGTGCCGGTCGTGGTCGATACCAGTGCCGGCCCGGGGCGTGGGCAGACCATCGCCGACCTCCGCGGGCAGCGCATGGGCGTGCGCGATCACGCCGGCAGCCGCATCCGCGTCGTCCTCGAGACGGATGCCGCGATCACCCCGCACCTCGTTGAGACTCTGCTCGCCGTGGGAACCCCCTCCCTCCGCTCCTAGACTCGAAGGGGATCGCTGCAGCGGGGAGTCGGCATGGGCGAGCGAATCGGAATCATCGGCGGCGGCATCGTCGGCGTCGCCTTGGCGCGCGCCCTCTCGGGCCGTGGCGACGCCGTCACGGTACTCGAGAAGGAGAACCGGCTCGCCGAGCACCAGACCGGCCACAACTCCGGGGTCGTACACGCGGGCCTCTACTACAAGCCGGGGTCGCTGAAGGCGACATTGTGCGCAGCCGGCCGGGTGTCGATCCGCGAATTCTGCGAGCAGAAGGGCCTCCCGTACCGCGAGGTCGGCAAGCTCGTGGTCGCGGTCGACGACTCCGAGCTCGGCGCTCTGGCCGAGATCGAGCGGAGGTCGATCGAGAACGGCGTGCCCGACCTGCGTCGCATCGACGACGTCGCCCAGCTGCGCGAGATCGAACCCCACGTCGCCGGAGTCGCGGCCGTGCACTCCCCTCACACCGCGGTCGTCGACTATGCGACGATCACCGAAGCGATGGCACAGGATGTCCGCGCCGCAGGCGGCAGCATCCGTCTCGGTCACGACGTCACCGGCATCCGCCTCGAGAGTGGCACGGTGCGCGTGCTCACGCCCGTCTCGGACGACGTCTTCGATCGTGTGATCGTCTGCGCAGGCCTGCAGTCCGACGTCGTGGCGAAACTCGTCGGAGCCGATCCGTCGCCGAAGATCCTGCCGTTCCGCGGCGAGTACTGGGAGCTCGCCGCGGATCGCACCGACCTCGTCAAAGGCATGATCTACCCGGTGCCCGACCCGCGATTTCCCTTCCTCGGCGTGCACTTCACCCGCGGGGTCTACGACAACGTGCACGTCGGCCCCAACGCCGTCCCGGCGCTCCGGCGCGAGGGGTACACCTGGCTGCAGCTCTCCCCCAAAGACACGTGGGAGTCACTGAAATGGCCCGGGGCCTGGCCACTCGCCAAGCAGCACTGGCGCATGGGTGTCGATGAGATCAGTGGCTCACTGATCAAGCCGCTCTACTTCCAGAAGGCACGCAAGTTCATCCCTGAACTTCGGATGTCGGACCTCGCGCACAGGAGCGCCGCCGGTGTGCGCGCCCAGGCATGGGGCCGGGCCGGCGAGCTTCTCGACGACTTCGCGGTCGACCAGGTCGGACCGGTCACACTTCTGCGCAACGCCCCGTCGCCGGCGGCGACATCCTCCATCGCGATCGCCGATTACATCATCGATCACTACCTGGCCTGAGCCCTCGGCGTCGAGCCGGAGCACCCCGCCGTCAGGCCAACGGTTCGGCCACACCCGGACCTGCGGCATCCGCTCGCCGCGAGGCAGCCCGCACGGCGCCGATGCTCGCGACGATCACGAGACCCATACCCACCACCTCGAGCCAGGTCAGGTGCTGCTGGAGGATCAGGAATCCCGCGAGAGAGGCCGTCGCCGGGGACAGGCTCATCAGGATCGCGAAGACGGATGCCGCGAGCCGGCGCAGCGCGATGAGCTCCAGCGCATACGGGATCGCCGAGGACAGCACCGCGACCGCGAGGCCGAGGCCGAGCACTTCGGGTCGGAGCAGTGCCGATCCCGCCTGTGCGATGCCGAACGGCAGCGACAGCAGCGCGCCGGCCGTCATAGCGAGCGCGAGACCATCGAGTCGCGGAAACTCGCGTCCCACGCGGGCGGAGGCGAGGATGTAGAACGCCCAGCTGGCCGCAGCTCCCAGGGCGAAGAGCACGCCGAGCGGGTCGAGTCGCTCCCATCCGCCGCCACCGAGAGCGAGGACTCCGGCGAAAGCGAGGAGCGCCCACAGCCAGGCCGAGGCCCGACGGCTCGCCACGATCGACAGCACCAGCGGCCCGAGCACCTCGATCGTCACCGTCACCCCGAGCGGGAGCTGGGCGAGTGCGAGGTAGAACAAGCCGTTCATCAGCGCGAGCACGGCGCCGAAGGCGAGCACTGCGAGCCACGCGGGGCGACCATGGCCGCGCAGCCGCGGCCGGGCCACCAGCAGCAGAACGAGCGCCGAGAACACGAGCCGCATCATGACCATGCCGAGCGGCCCGACCTGCGGGAAGAGGATCACCGCGATCGACGCGCCGACCTCTTGCAGCGCCAGCCCGACGACGACGAGCAGAACAGCGGGCGCCGGTGCGGCGCGGCCGGTCACTGGGCCGGCGCCGAGCAGACCGCGGTCGCGGTGATCTGGTCGTGGAACTGCTGAGCCGTCCAGGGGAGGCCCGCCGCCGGGGCCGTCTGTCCGCTCGCAGCGGGCGCCTTCGAGGCGATCGCGGCGAGCTCCCAGGCGAGCGCCGCGGCTGCCGATGAGCCGATCGCCGAGTTGTTCAGCACAACGGCGACCGTGAGCCCCGTCGTCGGGTCAGCGAACGCGGCCGTGATGTAACCGGGGACCGCGCCGAACTGTCCGACGAGCGAACCGGCCTGGATGGCCCCTCCGGCAGTGGTTAACCATGCGGGGGCGCCGTCGTACACAGGCACGGGGTTGCTGAACCGCTGGGTGTTCTCCGGCATGAGCGCTTTGGTGGCGAGCGCCTGGACGTACGTGCGCACATCCTGGATGTCGGAGACCACACCGGCGGCGCTCGATCCGACGCTCGAAGACATCGTGGTCATCTTCAGCGGGTCGGTGCAGTTCATGACACCGTCCGCACCTTTGGTCGACTGAAAGCCTTTCAGGGCGGTGCCGGTCGTCGCCGGGGCTGCCGGAGCGGTCGAAGGCAGCGCGGTGGCGCCCATCCCCAGCGGCGCGAAGACTTCGTCGTTGAGCAGTTCGGCGATCTTCTTGCCCGACGCACGCTCGAGCACGAGGCCGAGCAGC
>JAHIOK010000459.1 GCA_018895315.1 Actinomycetota bacterium
CCGTTGAAGTCGTACTCCCAGACGTGGTCGAGGATTTGCGCCTTCGACAGCACGCGGTTCGGGTTGAGCATCAGGTAGCGCAGCAGCTTGAACTCGGTGGGGGAGAGCTCGATCTGCTCGTTGCCGACCGTGACCTCGTGGGTGTCCTGATCCATGGTCAGTTCGCCCGCATGAATCACGGCCTCCTCGTCGTCTTGCATCGTGCGACGCAGGATCGCCTTGATCCTGGCGACGATCTCGTCGAGCGAGAACGGCTTGGTGACGTAGTCATCGCCGCCGACCGTGAGGCCGGTGATCTTGTCTTCGGTGTCATCCTTTGCGGTGAGGAAGAGGATGGGGGCGGTGTAGCCGGATGCTCGCAACCGCTTGGTCACTCCGAACCCGTTCATGTCGGGCAACATGACGTCGAGAATGATCAGGTCGGGTTCTTCTTCGAGCACCGCGGAGATCGCTTGTGCACCGTTGCCGACGGCGCGCACGGCGAAGCCGGCGAAGCGCAGCGAGGTGGTGAGCAGGTCACGAATGTTTGGTTCGTCGTCGACAATCAGAATCTTCGGTCCATCAGCCATGTAAGAAGTATCTGCGTGTTGACTGGAAGTTGTCTGGGAGTCAATCGTGTGGAACTCGGGCCTAGGTTTAGAGCATGCGTATCGGCTCCCGTGAGTTCGACTTCGACCGTCAGGTGGCGGTGATGGCCGTCGTCAATCGCACCCCCGACTCCTTCTACGACCGGGGTTCCACCTTCGCGCTCGACTCGGCGATCGCCGCCGCGCTGCGGACGGTCGACGATGGGGCGGACTGGGTCGACGTGGGCGGTGTCCCGTTCGGGCGCGGGCTGGCGGTGAGCGTGCAGGAGGAGATCGCGCGGGTCGTTCCGGTGGTCGAGGGGGTGGCCGCGGCATCCGACGTCGTCATCTCTGTGGACACCAACAATGCGCAGGTCGCGGCCGCGGCGATCGCGGCCGGCGCGGCAGTGATCAACGACACGAGCGGCCTGGGGGACCCGGCGATGGCCGCCGTGATCGCGGGCAGCGACGCCCACCTCGTCATCACCCACAGCGTGGGCCCGCCTCGGGTGGAGAAGCCCGCCGCGCACTACACCGACGTGGTGGCGGAGGTCGCCGCGTTCCTCACCGCGCGCATTGAGCTCGCCCGAGCGGCAGGGATACCGTCGGAGCGGATCATCCTCGACCCCGGGCACGACCTCGACAAGAACACTCTGCACTCGCTGGAACTCACCCGCCGTTTCGAACAGATCGCGGCGCTCGGCTACCCGACGCTCGCCGCCGTCTCGAACAAGGACTTCATCGGCGAGAGCATCGACCGCGAGCAGGGCGATCGGCTCGAGGGGTCGATCGCCGCGATGGTCATCTGCATCATGAAGGGCGCGCGAATCGTACGGATGCACGACGTGCGAGCCGCGGTCGCCGCGGTGCGGATGACCGAGGCGATTCTCGGATTCCGTGAGCCGGTGCGCCTGGTGCACAACACTCACCCCACGGAGAACGTATGACCGCCCGCATCGACATGCTCTGGCCCGACCCTCGCGAGACCCTCTCCGACGACGCACTCGTCGAGGCGCTCGCTGTCGCAGGGCCGACGGTGCGGATGAACTTCGTCTCCAGCATCGACGGGTCGGCCACCCACGAGGGACGGTCGGGCGGTCTCTCCGGCGCCGCGGACAAGCGGCACTTCGAACTGCTGCGCCGAGTGACCGACGTGGTGCTGGTGGGCGCGGGAACGGTTCGCGACGAGGGCTACGGCCCGATGCGGGTCAGCGACGCGTCAGCGGATTGGCGTGAACGGCACGGGATGCCGCGGCATCCGGTCTTCGCGATCGTGACGGGAAGGCTCGATCTCGACCCGTCCTCCCCGATCTTCACCGATGCTCCGGTGCGGCCGATCGTGGTGACGACCGCCCGTGCGGATGCCACCGCATTCGCGGGCGTCGCCGATGTGGTTGCCGTCGGCGACGAGCACGTCGACCTTGCCGGCGCGCTCGCCACCATCCGCGGGATGGGCCACGCCCAGGTGCTGGGCGAGGGAGGCCCGTCGCTGTTCGGCTCGCTGCTCGCCGCCGACCTAGTCGACGAGCTGTGCCTCACGGTGTCGCCGACGCTGGAGGCCGGCGACGGGCCGCGCATCGCGCACGGCAGCGTTCCGACCGCGCACGGCATGCACCTGGGGCACGTCTTGCGGGGCGGCGACGAACTGCTGCTGCGCTACACCCGGTGATCGAGCTTGCCGAGATCTCGACAGGCTCGATCACCGGATCTCGACAGGCTCGATCACCGGATCTCGGCGGGCTCGATCACCGGGGCGGGCTAGGCCGCCTGAAGCGAGTCCGCGTCGAGGATCGTGTAGCTGTAGCCCTGCTCCGCGAGGAAGCGCTGGCGGTTCTGTGCGAAGTCCTGGTCGACGGTGTCGCGCGCGACCAGCGTGTAGAAGTTGGCGGGCAGCCCGCTCTCCTTGGGGCGTAGCAGGCGGCCGAGGCGCTGGGCCTCCTCCTGCCGCGAGCCGAAGCTGCCGGACACCTGGATCGCGACGGTGGCCTCGGGCAGGTCCACGGAGAAGTTGGCGACCTTCGAGACCACCAGCACGGTGATGCTGCCCTCGCGGAATGCCTGGTACAGCCGCTCCCGTTCGTCGATCGGGGTAGCACCGGTGAGTTTGGGTGCGTGCAGGGCATCCGCCAGCTCATCGA
>JAHIOK010000460.1 GCA_018895315.1 Actinomycetota bacterium
CAGACACCGCCGCCGAGCACAGGCAGCACTGCAGTGACCGGCGTGCCGATAGTCGGTCCGACCTGCCCGACGAGGCACTCGGAGCCCCAGCGCACCGAGAACTGGATGCTCTCCGCCGGGTCGCCGACCGTGGACGTGTCGTTCGTCACTTGCATCGCGGTCTTGTCGAAGCCTGCGGCGACCAGCGCATCGACATATGCCCGACCGGCAGCCCCGCTGGCCGCCCACACCCGCTCGGTGACGGACGTGAACAGCGGCAGGTTGTCGTCCGCCGTGCCGGCAGGGTGCAGCATCGGCGGAGCTTCCGTCGTCGTCGAGGGTGTCGGTGCGGCTGGCTCCGACGCTGGTGCGGACGTCGACGGTGACACCGGTGACACACTCGTGCAGCCGGTGACGAGCAACGCCGCCACGAGCGCAACGGTGCCGACGGACACTCGTTTGCCCACTCCGGGGTCGCCTCTACGTATCACGGACCGATTCTAGAGCTCGTGTTCGAGCGACCGCCGAGCGTGCGCCGCGCAGAGGAGTCAGAACGGGGAGTCCGCGAGTTCGCGCTGCACGGTCGGCTCGTGGGGCTCGGCAGGCTCGACTTCGGCCGCTCGGTCGCCGACTCCGGCCATCGGCGTCGTCCAGGCATCCGTTCCCTCGCCATCCGGAATAGGTGCCACCGACCACTCCGCGTCGCGCGCCGGCCCGACTGCGGGCTCGGCGCGGCGCACGCTCCGCTTGCTGAACACCGACGTTCCCCACAGCAGATCGTGTCCGATGGCGTCGGCATCGATCTCCGCGGTGGTGCCCTTCTTCGCGTTGGTCTCCCATTCGCGGAGATGCAGCCGGCCTGTGACGATGACGCGCTCTCCCTTTCGCAGCGACAGGTAGGCATGCTCGGCGAGCGCGCGGAAGGCGGACACCGTGTACCAGTTGGTCTCGCCGTCGATCCATTGGTTCGTCGCGCGGTCGAAACGACGCTGACTGCTGGCCACACGGAAGGTCGTGATGACAAGCCCTGCGGCGGTGCGTTTCTCCTCGGGGGGCGTCGCAATGTTCCCGGTGATCGTAATGGTGTCGGTCATGTCCTTGTCCTCTCGGTTCCGGGGACGATCCCCGGATGCTCCGGCGCCCGAGTGCCCGTCGGGCGCCGGAGCTGGGACAACTGTGACGCAGCCACCATCTCCCGCGGAGGCGAGCAGCCGAATATGTGGATGACCGGCGCTTCGTGCGGGGCTGTGCAGGAACGGGCGAGGAGATCGCAGTGTCAGAGGTCGTAGCTATCTTCGAAGTGGAAGGAGTACCCATGCACGCGATCCTCGACAAGACATCTCCCCCACCCCGCGACCTCGCCGTTCATGACGGTATCCGGCTCGTGAGCGTCTCCGCTGGGCGATGGCGAGTGCTCGACGCAGGTGGCCGCGCGATCGGACACCTGGAATCCCTGCAGACGGCGGACGGAACCCGGTTCCGGGCGCGACGATTCCATGCTCCATCGCGCACGTTCCGAGACCTCGGAGACTTCTGGAGCAGTGCGGATGCCCTCGAGTGTCTGCACTACTCCCGCTGACCGGAAATCACACCACGGCGGCGTACGGCTCCGGCGCCGACGAAGGCGCGTCGGAGCGCACGCGATGCCAACCCGCCGCCAAGATCTCCACGGCGCGCTCGAGATCGGACGGCGTCGTCGTGAACGGGATGCGCAGGCGCCCTTCGTGTCCGCCATCGACCGCGAACCGTGGTCCAGCAGACAGGTGGAGACCGTGCGCACGCGCATCGAGTACGAGGTTCGTGCTGAGGGGAGCATTCAGCTCGACCCACAGGGAGACGCCCCCATCGACGTCGGGAACCCCCCACTCGGGGAGGAGCGATCGCAATGCGGTGACCGTCGCATCTCGTCCCTGGCGGAGCACGTGAGAGCGCTGCGGAAGAATGTCGGCCATCCGCGGGAGCAGCGCCGCTCCTACCGCCTGTTCGAAGTCGGGCGTACCGAGATCGTGGGCGGATCGTGCGGCCAGGAGGCGTCGCACGATGTCGGCGTCGGCGCGAATCCACCCCAGTCGCAGGCCGCCCCACACCGTCTTGGCGAGCGATCCGAGACGGATGATGCGCGCGCCGTCACCATGGACGTGTCCAGCGCCGAACGGTTCCGGCTGCCACCCGCGGTCGATGTTCAGATCGGCGGTCGTCTCATCGATCAGCAGCACGGTGCCCGATCGTGCTGCCGCATCGAGCATGATGGCACGCTCCTGCGCAGACATCGATCTGCCCGTCGGATTCTGGAAGTCCGGCATGAGGTAGGCCAGCGTCGGGAGTGTCCGCGCGAACGCCTGCTGCGCGCGGTCGAGATCCCAGCCGTCCGCCGTCGTCACCGGCACCCCGACCATGCGCCCGCCGGCACGACGTAGGGCCTCAGCCGCGTGGGGATAGGTCGGTGTCTCGATGAGAACCCGATCGCCGCGGCCGACGAGCACAGTCGCAACGAGATGGATGCCGCTCTGCGCGCCCGCCGTCACGAGCACCTGATCGATCGTGGTGGGTATGCCGCTGGCTGTGTATCGTTCCGCGATCGCGGTGCGCAGCGACGTGCTGCCGAGGATGTCGTACCCCGACCGCGCGACGAGCGTGGTGGCTGACATGGCGACATCGCTGATGACTCCGGCCAACCCTGGCCATGACGGCGGACTCGCTTGCTGCAGATCGATGCTGCCGTCGGCAGACCATACTCGGCCGAGATCCGTGCGACCGATCGGGATCGTCACGCTGCCCGAGCCGCGGGTGCTCTCGATGTGTGCCGTGTCACGCAAGCTGCGATATGCCGCAGCGACCGTGGTCCTGCTCACGCCGAGCGCAGCTGCGAGCTCGCGTTCTGCGGGGAGTGCGGTGCGCGGCGCGATCCGATTGTCGAGGCAGAGGACTCTCACGACGTCGGCGAGTGCTTCATAGGCCGGCTCGCTCGTACGCCACTCCCCGAGGAGGGCGGCTAGGTGTACTCGGCTTTTAGGTTGGTGACAGTCGGCTGATGGGTGTGCCGTTGATGGCTGAGTGGTGGCGGTGGGTGTTGTAG
>JAHIOK010000461.1 GCA_018895315.1 Actinomycetota bacterium
CTTCCAGTCCTGCCCGATGGCGCTGGTACGCGCGAGCAGTTTCTCGGTGGAGGCTCCGGGGGTCGCCACCCCCGAGAGGTCGCCCTTGATATCGGCGGCGAACACCGGCACGCCTTGAGCGGCGAGCTGCTCGGCGAGGCCCTGCAGCGTGCGCGTCTTACCCGTCCCCGTGGCGCCGGCGACGAGTCCGTGCCGATTCATCATGCCAAGGGGGATGCGGATCTGCGCGGATGCCACGGGGTCGCCGTTCATCAGCGCGCCGAGGTCGAGCGTGGTGCCCTCGAACGTATAGCCCGCGACGACAGCCTGGACCTGGGCCTCGTCGAGCGGTCCCCCGTTCTTCGGGGCCGCCGCGGGAGGAGCGGGTTCGGGGGCTGCCGCGGCAGGAGCGGGAGCGGGAGGAGCGGGTGCCGGAGGAGCGGGTGCCGGTTCGATGGGCTCCGAGGTTCCCGCAGCCGCGTTCGCGGCCGCTGCTTCCGCTGCGGCGAGGGCCGCCCGGGCCTGGGCGAGCTTCAGCTGCGCCTCGGCGGCCTCCGCCTCGGCCCTGAGTCGCGCGAGTTCAGCGGAAGCAGCGGTGACGGATGCGTCGGATGACTCTGGCGTGCTCATGGGCACAGCCTAGCCACGCCGGGTGGCGGCATCCGAGGTCACTTCTCTGCGTCGGCGATGCGAGCGAAGCGCACCGCGGCGGCCTCGGCGCGCGTGGTGTGAATCGCCAGGATCGGCACGGCGAACGCGGCGGCGACCACGAGCGCGGATCCAGTGCCGGCGAGTGCGCCCCCGATCGTGTCCGTGAGCCAGTGCGCGTGCAGATAGGTGCGACTGAGGGCCATCAGGAGCACCCAGGCGATGCCCGCGAGGACCGTCCAGAGGCGGGGGAACAGCACGACGACGGCGGTGACGATCGTCGCGGCGTTCGCCACATGCCCCGATGGGAATGAACCGAAATCGCTGACGACGGCGATGTCTTCGGGCCGCGCCCTGCCGAACGTGTGCTTGAGCACCTGCACGACCCCCGCGCTGGCGGCCTCCGCGGTGAGGAAATAGGCGGCCGCCCAGGGGCGTCGCCGCACGATCAGCAGGATCGCGATGCCGAGCGGCACCACGATGACTCCGAACCACGTGCCACCGGCGACGTTCATCACCTGCGAGAAAACCGTCATGAACTCGGAGGGCCAATCGGCCAGCAGGGTGTTCCACCAGGCGTCGATCACGAACGGATCGTTGCCACGGGCGAAGATCCACGCGCCGAGCGCAACGGACACGGCCAGTAGCCCCAGGCCCGGCGTCAGCGTGCGCACCACGAATGCGCGACGCGAGACGATCAGGCGCGCTGCCGCGTCGTGAGTCCGCTCGCCGTCCGCCGGGGGTTCCATCAGGCCATTGTCTCCCTCGGATCAGGGGACGAGCTGCGCCACGCCCCGCGGGCGTACGACCAGCCACAGCGCGAGCAGGCCGATGATCGAGCAGCCCACCATCACCGCCGCCATCGTGGTGGCGGTGATGCCCGCGTCCTTCGCGATCCATCCGACCAGCGGAGAAATGAGTCCGGCCACCCCGAAGTTGGCCGCCCCGATGATCGACGCCGCGGTTCCCGCAGCCTTCCCGTGCCGGTCGAGGGCGAGCACCTGGACGCACGGGAGGGTGAACCCGCAGGCGGTCATGAAGACGAAGAGCGGAATCATGGTGCCCCAGATTCCGATGCCGAGCTGGTCGGTGATGATGATGGCGGATGCCGACGCCAGCAGCACTGCGGTCGAGAACGCCATGACCCACTGCGGGCCGAACCGCGCGGCCAGGCGCGCAGCGGCCTGCACACCGAGCACGACGCCCAGCGAGTTCACCGCGAACAGCAGTCCGTATTCCTGGGGCTTGAACCCATAGCTCTGCTGGAAGAGGAACGAGGATGCCGAAAGGTAGGAGAACAAGCCGCTGAATGTCATGGCGCCGATGATCAGCACGCCCACGAACACCCGGTCGCTGAAGACGCTCTTGTAGCGCTGCCACACCGTCGTGCTGCCGTGGTCGTTGCGGCGGGCACGGGGCAGCGTCTCGGGGATGAACAGGATCGTCGAGATCAGCATCACGGCACCGTAGATCGCGAGCACCACGAAGATGCCTCGCCACGGCATGACGGCCAGAAGCGCCGAGCCGACCAGCGGCGCGAGCACCGGCGCGACACCCGAGACGAGTGCGAGTCGCGAGAGCATCACGACGAGTCGCTTACCGCCGAACAGGTCGCGCACGACCGCCGAAGCGACGACGCCGCCGGCGGCAGCACCCGCCCCCATCAGCACGCGGGCGATGGACAGTGTGCCGAGTGTCGGGGCCAGCGCCGCCGCCGTGCTCGCCACGACGTGCAGCGCCGTGACGATGATCAGCGGCATCCGCCGCCCCATCTTGTCGCTGAGCGGTCCGACGATCAGCTGGCCGAGGGCGAAGCCGATCATGGTGCCGGTCAAGGTGAGCTGGATCGCAGCCGCGGTGGTCTGGAAGTCGGCCTCGAGCACCGGGAATGCCGGCAGGTAGAGGTCGATCGTGAAGGGCCCGAGGGCCGTGAGCGCGCCGAGCAGGATGATGTAGAGCACCCGGCGCCGGTTCGAGATCGCATCACCCGGATGCAGCATGATCGGCGCGGTCGCCGGATTCGGGCCGAGCGTACGGATCGCACCGGTCGGGCTCGCGGTGCGGATCGAGCCCGTCGTGGTGCGGATCGATCCGGTGGACGTCTGGCCAGCGCCCGTCGGGGCACCTTCGGAACGGGGCGGAATGGAAACGGGTGCGGTGTGCGTCAAGGCGGTGTTCTTCTTCGGCGACGAGGCGGGAAATGCGTCGACACCGGAGAAATCCGGGTGTGGCGCGCGGGGAGTCGAATCGATTCGATTCGGATGCTTCGATGCTATCCGATCCTCGCTGAATGCGACATCCATGCATCTCGACGCGACCGAAGAACCCTTGATCTCGCGGAACCTTCCCAGCCCCGAACTCATGCACTCGCATAGGGTGGAAGTCATCGTCCACCGACTCAGACTGCCGAGATCACCGCAATGACCCCGACACCCCCGAACCCTTCGGACAAGCGCGCGAGCGGCAATCCGGCCCAGCGTGCCCGCATCGAGCTCAGCGCGAAAGAGCAGCGCGAGCAGAAGCGCCAGGAGAAGCTGGTCGAGTACCAGAAGCAGCTCGCCAAGCGCCGACGCACGAAGTTCGTCTGGTGGGTCGTCGGCGGCACGGCCGTCGTGGCCGTGGTCGCTCTGGTCGTGGCATCCTTCGTCTTCGCCCCGAAACCCGCCCCCGACTACGGTGCCCTCGACAGCACCGGCGCCGTGATAGACGGTGTCGAGACGTTCGATAACGTGGCCACCCACACCACCGACGCGGTGACGTACCCGCAGACCCCGCCCGCGGGTGGACCGCACAATCCGTACTGGCTGAACTGCGGCATCTACACCGAGCCGCAGCAGAACGAGAATGCCGTGCACTCCATGGAGCACGGTGCCGTCTGGGTCACGTACGACGCAGCGAAGGTGTCGGGCGACGAGCTCGCGACGTTGAAGGCTCAGCTGCCCTCGACCTATGTCGTGCTCTCCCCATACGAAGGCCTGCCGTCTCCGATCGTGCTGAGCGCCTGGAACCACCAGTTGAAGCTCGATTCGGCGAGCGACTCGCGCATCGCAGCCTTCTTCACGGAGTACTGGCGCAGCCAGAACGCTCCCGAGCCGAACGCCGCCTGCACGGGCGCGATCGACGGCCCGGGTAAGCAGTAGGCCGCGATGTCCGATGCCGCACCGACCTCACGCACGCGCTGGCTGCTGATCGCCCTGGGCGCCGTCATCGTGGCGGCCCTCGCCTTCGGCGTCGGTCGTTTCACCGCGTTCGGTGCATCCGCCGCACCCGCGACTCCGAGCACGGTGTCGGCCGACGCCGGGTTCGCCCGCGACATGCAGGTGCATCACGCCCAGGCCATCGACATGGCCATGACGATCTACCGCTCCACCGGCGACGACCAGTTGCGCGCACTCGCCTACGACATCGCCACGGGTCAGGCCGCGCAGAAGGGCGAGATGTACGGGTGGCTCGTCGAATGGAACCTGCCGCAGGCGGGTGAGCCGCTGATGTCGTGGATGTCGAATGCCTCGATGGACGGGCACCACATGTCGGCGACCCCTTCGAGCGACGCCGCCGCGCTCACTCAGATGGGTATGGCCACGGACGGCGAAATCGCCCAGCTGAAGTCGGAGACCGGTCAGGCCGCCGACTGCCTGTTCCTCTCACTCATGATCCGCCACCACCGGGGCGCCATCCCGATGGCAGAGGCCGCTGTCGAGCTCGCCACCGATGCTCGGGTTCGTGCGGTCGCGGCATCCATGAAGGCCACCCAGAGCACCGAGATCGACGCGATGACCTCGATGCAGACGCGGCTCGGCTGCACCGGCTGAGCCGCCACCGGAGCAACCCCGCGGGCTACAGTGGTCGCGTGACCACCGAGCCCGCCCGCCGGCGCCCCGCAATGGTGACGATCGCCGTCGTCCTCATCTACGTCGTCGCAATCGGCAACATCGTCGAGGGTGTGGTGGTGATCCTCAGCCGATACGACGTCACGACGGATGCCGTGCTCCGGGTCACGCTGATCGGCGCCGGCCTGACGCTGTTCGGGCTGCTGGAGATCGGCGTGGCCGCGGGCCTCGCGCGCGGCAGCCGGCTCGCCCGTCTCGCCGTGACGGTCTACCTCGCGTTCCAGTTCGCCTTGCACCTCGCCACGATCGCGGCCTCCGACACGTGGGACTGGTACTCGATCACGCTCATCGCCGTGCAGGTGTTCATCGCGATCGCCGTATGGGCATCACCAGGGTCGCGGTACTTCGCCCGCCCCGACGCAGCCGGTCAGCTGGTCGGCTGAGCTGCGGGTTCGGCCTCGGCCATCCAGCGTGCCACCAGGCGACGGTGGACGAACCGCACCGCCTCGATCGCGGCGATCGTCAGCGCCGTCACGAGGGCGATGATGTACGCGGCAGCCTCGCCCGGATCGACGAGCTGGAAGAACGTCTGCA
>JAHIOK010000035.1 GCA_018895315.1 Actinomycetota bacterium
CGCGGGCTCGCTCTCCGGTGGTGAGGCGCAGCGCATCCGACTGGCCACCCAGATCGGCTCCTGTCTGACGGGGGTGCTCTACGTGCTCGACGAGCCCTCGATCGGCCTGCATCAGCGCGACAACCGGCGACTGATCGAGACGCTCATCACGCTCCGTGACCTCGGCAACACGCTCATCGTGGTCGAGCACGACGAGGAGACGATCCACGCGGCCGACTGGATCGTCGACATCGGCCCGCGTGCGGGGGTCGACGGCGGACACGTCGTGCACTCCGGCCCGCTCGACTCGCTCCTCACCGAGCGCGCGTCCATCACCGCCGACTACCTGTCGGGCCGACGCGAGATCGAGACGCCGAAGAAGCGGCGTCGCATTGACAAGAAGCGCCAGATCACGGTCGTGGGTGCGCGCGAGAACAACCTGCAGAACGTCACGGTCGATTTCCCGCTCGGGGTGCTGACCGCTGTCACGGGAGTGAGCGGATCCGGCAAGTCGACGCTGGTGAACGGCATCCTCTACCAGGTGCTCGCCACCCAGCTCAATGGCGCGCGTCGCGTCGCGGGCAAGCACACGCGGGTCACCGGCCTCGACAACCTCGACAAGGTCGTGCACGTCGACCAGGCGCCGATCGGACGCACCCCGCGGTCGAACCCCGCAACGTATACCGGCGTCTTCGACCGCGTGCGCACGTTGTTCAGCGAGACGCCCGAGGCCAAGGTGCGCGGGTACCAACCGGGTCGATTCAGCTTCAACGTCAAGGGCGGTCGCTGCGAGGCATGCTCGGGCGACGGCACGATCAAGATCGAGATGAACTTCCTCCCCGACGTCTACGTCGACTGCGAGGTCTGCCACGGCAAGCGCTACAACCGCGACACGCTCGCGGTGCACTACAAGGGCAAGAACATCGCCGAAGTGCTCGAGATGCCGATCGCAGAGGCCGCGGAGTTCTTCGAGCCGATCCAGGCGATCCACCGCTATCTGAAGACTCTCGTCGATGTCGGGCTCGGTTACGTCCGCCTCGGTCAGTCGGCGACGACGCTCTCCGGTGGTGAAGCGCAGCGAGTCAAGCTCGCCACCGAGCTCCAGCGCCGCAGCAACGGCCGCAGCATCTACGTGCTCGACGAGCCGACCACGGGGCTCCACTTCGAAGACGTCGCGCGCTTGCTCGAGGTGCTGGGCAGCCTCGTGGACAAGGGCAACACCGTGATCGTCATCGAGCACAGCCTCGATGTCATCAAGTCCGCCGACTGGATCATCGACCTCGGTCCCGAGGGCGGAGCGGGCGGTGGCCGGGTGCTCGCGACCGGCACCCCCGAACAGATCGCTCGCGTCGAGGAGTCCTACACCGGTGCCTTCCTGGCGGAGGTGCTCGGAACGACCGCGCAGCGCAAGGCGGGCTGAGCACGATGGCGTCGCCGCCGAGCCGCCCCCATCTGTCCTATCAGCCGAAGCAGGGGGAGATCCCGACCAACCCCGGGGTCTACCGCTTCCGCGACGCGGATGGGCGCGTGCTGTATGTGGGGAAGGCCAAGAACCTGCGGGCGCGGCTGTCGAACTATTTCGCTCCGCTGCGGTCGCTGCACGAGCGCACCCGCCGGATGGTCACGACCGCGGCATCCGTCGAATGGACCGTGGTCCCCACCGACGTCGACTCCCTCCAGCTCGAGTACATGTGGATCAAGGAATTCGATCCGCCGTTCAACGTGCGCTACAAGGACGACAAGTCCTACCCGTTCATGGCGATCACCCTGGGTGACGAGGCGCCACGCGTCATCGTGACTCGCAACAAGCGCATCGCGGGGGCGAAGTACTTCGGTCCCTATCCGAAGGTGTGGGCGGTGCACGACACGATCGACCTGATGATCAAGGTCTTCCCGATCCGCACCTGCAGCGACGCGTCATACAAGAAAGCGATGGCTACGGGGCGGCCTTGCTTCCCCGGCCAGATCGGCCGCTGTGGCGGCCCGTGCTCGATGAAGGTCACGATCGAAGAGCATCGGGTCATCGTCGACGACTTCGTCGCCTTCATGTCCGGCGGCGATCAGCGATTCACGAAGGCACTGACGGCGCGGATGCGGGAGGCCTCCGCCGCGATGGATTATGAGTCCGCGGCGATCTATCGCGACAAGCTCACGGCGATCGACGCGGTGCTCGGGCGCAGCGCCCTTGTGCTGGCAGAAGACACCGACGCCGACCTGTTCGGGATCGCCGAAGACGAGCTCTCCGCCACCGTGCAGCACTTCGTCGTGCGGGGCGGTCGCGTTCGAGGCGTGCGGGCGACCACGATCGACAAAGAACTCGACATCTCCGGCGCCGAACTCGTCGACCAGGTCCTGCAGCGCACCTACGGCGATGCTCCGGCCGCCGACATCCCGCTGCAGGTGCTCGTGCCCCATCTGCCCGAAGATGCCGCCGAGCTCGAGCAGTGGCTGCGGGATCGCCGCGGCAAAGCCGTGACGATCCAGGTCGCACAGCGCGGGCGCAAGGCCGAACTGATGAAGACCGCCAATCTCAACGCCCGGCAGGCGTTGATGCTGCACAAGACGCGGCGCACCACCGACTACGTCGCACGCACTCAGGCGCTCACCGACCTCCAGGAGGCGCTGGGGCTCTCGGAGGCGCCACTGCGCATCGAGTGCTACGACGTGTCGCATCTGAGTGGGACCAACGTCGTGGCGTCGATGGTGGTCTTCGAAGACGGGCTGCCCCGAAAAGACCAGTACCGCTCGTTCTCGATTCCCGAGACGACCGACGACACTGACTCGATCCACCAGGTGCTGATGCGCCGGCTCGCGTATCTCGATCGACCCGAAGAGCCCGACGAGGTGATCGAACCCACGGCAGACGGCGAAGTCGCGGTCGTGCGCAAGCGCCCACGGTTCGCGTATCCGCCGCAGCTGCTGGTCGTCGATGGCGGTCAGCCTCAGGTGGAGGCCGCCGCGCGGGCGCTCGCCGATGCGGGGCATGAAGAGATCGCGCTGTGCGGAATCGCGAAGCGGCTCGAAGAGGTCTGGCTGCCGGGGGAGGAGTACCCGGTCATTCTGCCGCGCACCAGTGAGGCGCTGTACCTGCTGCAGCGACTGCGTGACGAAGCCCACCGCTTCGCGATCACGCACCAGCGCAAGCGCCGCCGGCGCGACATCACCACAGTGCTCGCCGAGGTGCCCGGGTTGGGAGACGCCCGCATCAAGGCGCTGCTGCGTCACTTCGGCTCGGTCGCGGCGCTGAAGACCGCCACGCCGGCCGAGATCGCCGAGCTTCCCGGCATCGGTGCCAAGCTCGCCGCATCCGTGCACAGCCACCTGGCGACTCGATAGGCTTGAGGCGACGACGGGGGTCATATGACAGAGCCGGTGCGCCGCGAATCAGGCGAGGTGCTGATCGTCTCGGGGATGTCGGGGGCGGGGCGCTCGACCGCCGCTAACGCCTTGGAAGACCTCGGTTGGTATGTCGTCGACAACCTTCCGCCTCAGATGCTCAAGCCGCTGATCGACCTGACGGGGATCGCGGCATCCGCGTTGCCGAAGGTCGCTGTCGTCGTCGATGTGCGGGGCGGCGACCTCTTCACCGACCTGCCCGAAGTGACGCGCACCCTGCGCGATGCGCGTCAACAGCTGCGGGTCGTGTTCCTGGATGCGTCCGACGACGTGCTCGTCCGGCGCTTCGAGGCCGTGCGCAGGCCCCACCCGCTGCAGGGCGAAGGTACGATCCTCGATGGCATCCGGCTCGAACGCGATCGGCTCGCCGCGGTGCGCGAGAGCGCCGACGTCATCATCGACACGTCGCACTACAACATCCACCAGTTGGCGACTCATGTCGTCGATCTCTTCGCAGAGCAGGGCGCCGCGCGTCACACGCTCACGATCGTGAGCTTCGGTTTCAAGTACGGTCTCCCTCCCGACGCCGACATGGTCGCCGACATGAGGTTTCTGCCGAACCCGTTCTGGATCGAGGAGCTCCGCCCGCTCACGGGCGTCGACGAGGCCGTGCGCGACTACGTGTTGCACGAACGCGGTGCGGAGGAATTCCTCGATGCCTACACGGCGGCGGTGACGCCGGTCCTGGAGGGCTACCAGCGCGAGAACAAGCGTCACTCGGTGATCGCGGTGGGATGCACCGGCGGGAAGCATCGCTCGGTCGCGATGGCACGTGAATTGAGCGAGAGGCTGTCTTCGGTGCCCGGAGTGGCGATCCGCGTCACTCACCGCGACCTCGGCCGCGAGTAGGCTGGATCCTCGTTCCCGATCGCTGATCCATGAGGAGTCCCGTGCCGCTGACCGCCGACGTGAAGGCAGAGCTGATTGCTCTGCGCGATCCGCGACCGACAGCGCGTGTGGCCGAGCTCACTGCGCTGCTGCGCTTCTCGGGAGGCCTGCACTCGATCGCCAACCGCGTCGCCGTCGAAGCCGAACTCGACAGTGACCTGCTGGCGCGTCGTGTCGCCCGTGACCTGATGGAGATCTACGGGGTGCGACCCGAACTCGTGATGGTGCAGGGCTCCGGCGGTCGTGCGGGCAGCCACTACGCGGTGCGCGTGATCGAAGGCGGGGAGACGCTGGCACGACAGACGGGCCTTCTCGACCAGCGCCGTCGCGCGGTGAGAGGCCTGCCGAACAAGCTCA